>DAOVKO010000071.1 GCA_030631725.1 Actinomycetes bacterium
GGCTGTGACTGACGTGGTCAAATCGTTGGCCGAGCAGTCTCGAACTGTCAAGAGCAACGAGGAAGTCCGCCAGGTAGGCACGGTCTCTTCCAACAACGACAAAGAAATCGGGCAATTGCTGGCCGATGCCCTGAAAAAGGTGGGCAAGGAAGGTGTCATTACGGTTGAAGAAGGCAAAGGGCTGGAAACCACCCTGGATTTCGTCGAGGGCATGCAGTTCGACAAGGGCTTTATCTCCCCTTACTTCATGACCGATCCACAAAGGCTCGAAGCGGTGCTGGAAGACTGCTACATCTTTATTTACGAGAAGAAGCTTTCCAACCTGCGGGAGCTTATTCCGGTGCTGGAGAAGGTGGTGGCAGCGGGCAAGCCGCTGCTGGTGATCGCCGAGGACGTGGAGGGCGAGGTCCTGGCGGCGCTGGTAGTGAATAAGCTGCGGGGCATGATGCAGGTCTGTGCGGTGAAGGCCCCCGGATTCGGCGATCGGCGCAAAGCTATGCTGGCTGATATTGCCGTGCTTACAGGCGGGACATTTATCTCCGAGGACCTGGGCCTGAAGCTCGAGAACCTCACGCTCAACGAGCTGGGCAGGGCCAAACGCATAGTAGTGGACAAAGAGAACACTACTATCGTTGAAGGGGCGGGCAAGAAGGCGGATATCTCGGCCCGGGAGGAGCAGATCCGCATGCAGGTTGAAAAGACTACCAGTGACTACGACCGCGAGAAACTGCAAGAGAGGCTGGCCAAGCTGACCGGCGGAGTGGCCCTAATCAATGCCGGGGCAGCTACGGAAACGGAGATGAAAGAAAAGAAGGACCGTATCGAAGATGCCTTACACGCCACGCGGGCGGCCATGGAAGAAGGAATCGTAGCCGGCGGCGGCGTGGCTCTGCTGCAGGCGAAGAAGACCTTGACGGCCGGACGTAACAAGGCCCGCGGCGACGAGAAGATGGGCTACGATATCATAACTAGGGCTATAGAAGGACCCGCCCGTCAGATCGCGACCAACTCCGGGGCCGATGGCTCGGTCACAGTAGCGGGCATCGCTGAAAAGGCCCAGAACTGGGGCTACGACGCCCGGACCGGAGAATTCGTGGATATGTTCAAGGCCGGCATCGTCGATCCGACCAAGGTCGTCCGAACCGCCCTGCAGAACGCAGCCTCGGTGGCGGGTTTGATGCTGACCACCGAAGTGATGGTAACTGAACTAAAGGAGGGCAAAGACGAAGAAGCCGTCCATGGGGCCGTAAGCTAGTGCGGAAAAATCAAAATGCAGAATGAAAAATCAGGCTGGAGACTGTAGGCTGGAGACTGGAGGAAATCAAGAAACCGTCTTCCTCCGGCCTACAGGCTACAGGCTACAGCCTGTTTAAATTTTGATTTTTGATATTATTTCAACGGCGGGTCGGCGTGTTCTGTAACCTTCGAGCCGCCGTTGTCTTTTTGCTAAGAGTTGTGTGCTTATGCCTAAGCAACGGGATTACTACGAGGTACTTGGGGTGGGCAGAGAAACCTCGGCCGATGAGATCAAATTGGCTTATCGGCGAATGGCCATGAAGTATCACCCGGATCGCAATCGGGACAACCCGGAGGCTGACGCTAAGTTCAAGGCCTGCTCGGAAGCCTACGAGGTGCTCAGCGACCCGGAGAAGCGCAGCCGTTACGACCGCTTCGGGCACGAGGGTCTGCGGGGTGTAAGCCTGCACGACTTCTCGCACATGGGCTTTGAAGACATCTTCAGCATGTTCAATGACATTCTGGGTGGGGGTGTCTTCGGGGGCCGGGCACGGGGAGGTCCACAACGAGGTTACGATCTGGAAAGCAGCGTGGAGCTCAGTTTGAACGAAGTGGCCGACGGCGTCGAACGCACCCTGGAATACAAACGCCAGGATTATTGCGATAATTGCAAGGGCAGCGGAGCCAAACCGGGCTCTCAGCCTCAAACCTGCCGAACCTGCGCGGGCAGCGGACAGGTGCGCCAGGGCGGATTGGGCGGTTTCTTCCAGATGGTGCGGACCTGTCCGACCTGCGGGGGCCGAGGCAGGGTGATAGTTGAGAAGTGTCGCAAGTGCCGGGGCACGGGCCGGCAGATAAAGCAGCAGACGGTTACGGTGAAAATCCCCGCTGGAGTGCACGATGGCCAAGCCGTGCGCCTCAGCGGTGAGGGCGAAGCCGGTCAGCACGGAGCCCCACGCGGAGACTTGTATTGCTATGTGAAGGTAAAAAAGCACCCCTTCCTGCTGCGGGACGGCGATAACCTGCTCTGTGAGTTACCGGTGAGTTTCGCGATGAGTGCACTGGGAGCAACGGTGGAAGTGCCGACCCTGGAGGGGATAGAAGATCTGGATGTGCCGGCGGCAACGCAGCCGGGTGATACTATACAGATCCGCAACAAGGGCCTGCCTCGCCTGGGGCGCTCCGGCAGGGGAGACCTCTACGTACGGATAGTGGTGGAAATCCCCCGCAAGCTCAACAAACACCAGAAACAATTACTCGAAGAGTTCCGCCAAACTGAAAAGAAGAACAATAATTTCCCGCAAACCAAGAGTTTTCTGGAAAAGCTCACAAGCTATTTATCGAGGTAGTAGCAGATAGGATTTGGTTCCTGACTTAACTGTTGGAAACGGAAAACGCTCATGCTCAAACGCAAAGAAGACATAAAGAAACAACAGCTCGATGCAAAAGAACCTGCCCCGGATGAGTCAGCCTCGCAGGCTAAGGCCAAGATAAGCCACAAGAAGAAGGACCTTTTGGCCAAGCTGCAGCGGGTGACGGCCGATTTCGCCAACTATCAGAAGCGGATGGCCCGCAATGCGGCCGAAGCGCGGCAGTGGGCCAGGGCGGAGATGATCAAGAGCATCCTGCCGGCAATTGACGACTTCGAGCAGGCTCTGGAGGCCGGCAAAACGGCCCAGGACGTGCAGAGCCTGTTGGAAGGATTCGAACTGGTGCACGATCATTTATTGGCTATGCTGGGTAAGCAGCAGGTGGCGACCATTGCCACCCAGGGGCAAAAGTTCGACCCGGCGGTCCACGAAGCGATGCTGCATCAGGAATCGGCCGAACATGAGCCGGGCACGGTCATAGCAGAATTGCGCAAGGGCTATACAATGAATGGCCGAACCCTTCGGCCGGCCAGAGTGACGGTCAGCAAAAGTCTTACTTCCGAAGCGGCCAACCAAAACGACCAGAACCAGGACAGTGAACAATAGAATATCAAACCGCCGCTTCGATAGTCCTGGCCAAACTTTGAGAGGAATGGCATGAACGAAGTGAGATATCAGATGTTGCGTCCGGCACCACAGTTGTTTGAAAACACTTGTATAAACGAGCGTTATCGCCGCATTTCGCCTATTTACCGTTCCCAGAATTAACTGGTTTGACAATTTATGCTTGATAATTCTTTGTTTAACACTAGAATTAGCCGTTTTGGATAATAGCGCAGAAGTAAGAATAACTTCTGGTTAACACAAATAAAACAATGGTTCGTTAAATTCAGATAAATTATGTTCCCTACCGAGCTTAAAAGTAAAGTTATTACTCTGCCCGAAACAGATGACCACTCGATTGTGCTGGTTACCGGCAATGACTTCAGGCATAGAAGGTTTGCCTACAGACTACAGAAGGAGTTTGGTGATCTGGTTCGGGTTTGGTACGAATTAGACAAGGATATTCCTGTCAAATATGTGGCGGCAGGTGCCGGGTCAAAACAGGCTGCAAAACCTGTGGAGTTGGCAAAAAGGAAAATAAGAGATGAGGAGACCGCTAAAAAGCTCGCTGAAAGTCACAATAAATCCCAGGCGAAGTTATTCGCAGAAGAGATTGAAGATTTGAAGGCGTATGCCAGCCTGAAGCCTGTGGGGATAAATCCGAAGGATGTACTTACTGAGGGTTTCAAGGATGAAGTTCTAAAGTATAATCCTTATTTTTTTCTTACTCTTGGAGGCCCATTGTATCGCAAGCCTTTACTTGAATCTATCAGAGGAGCGGCAATAAATCAACATGCCGGTCATTCTCCGGATTTCAAAGGAACGAACACCACCGAGTGGGCTCTTTATCATCGCAATCTTTTTTGTGTAAGCAGTACGGTTCATATTACTATTACAGGTGCGGACGCAGGACCCATCCTGAGGCGGTCAAACCCGTGTATATTTCATAAAGACAGCTTCACAAATGTTTTCGCACGTATAGTAGCGCTTGGGACGGAGTTAATGATTGAAGTGGTGCAGGATATTATTAAAGATAAGAACATAATCGCTTTCGAACAATCACAGACAGCAGGGAAAACATACCTGGATCAGCAGTTTGATAAGGAAATGATAGAGTCTATTGAAAGAGATTTTGATAGCAACTGGCTTGAAGAAGAATTGATAAGACAACATAAATTTTAGCAGAATCGAAGAAATGAAAAAAGGCTGGTACATATTAACTTATCATGATGTTTCGTGGGAAGAAAGCTCTTATCTGAGAGGAGTGGCCGGCAACGGAGATTTTGGAAGCAGTTGTCCGCCTGATGTCTTCAAAGAACATCTGGCGTGTTTGAGCAGACATGGTGAATTTGTCTCGGTTCAGGAGGGGTTTGAAAGGTATCAAAGTGGAGATATAAAGGAAGCGATAATAAGCTTCTGGTTTGATGATGGGTTTGTCGGTGTCAGGAAGTATGCGTATTCTCTGCTGGAAAAATATAATGTTAAAGCAGCGGTGTCGGTCAACAGCAAATTCATGCTTAAAGAGGAGATGTTCTGGCAGCTAAAACTTTCTTTTTTAAGCCAGGTGGACGGCCTGAGGTTTTTGAGGAGCAGGCTGCGAAAATACGGTTATAAGAACAGCATGTTGATATGTGATTTCGTGCTGCATGAATTTTCCTTATCAATCCTCGATGAAATAGATGCTGTGTATAAGATTTTTACCAAGGAGCTGCACCGCAAGGACGCTTTTCGGGTCTTTGACGATGTTGAAGGTATTAAGTGGCTGAGAGATAACGGCTGGCTGATAGCCAATCATTCCGCTTCTCACTATCCGGTTGGTGAAGACAGTTGTATCGAGATGTTCTCCGATGAATATAATGAATGTGAGAAGGTGCTGAATAATACTCTTGGGGTCAAAACAAAGTTCTGGGTATTGCCGTTTGACAAGCCGAGCTACCGGTCAGAGAAGCTGAAAGAGGTTTTCCACGGCAACAACAAAGAGGGCCGAGGCCTAGTTTTGGTGGGAGAGAAGATTAATAAAGAATATAGCGAAAAAGACGAATTTCTATATAGAATCCATTTGCCGATTATAAGCGGCAAAGAAATAATAGATTACCTGGGAACAATTTGTTATCCAGACAGTTAGAGAGGGTCTTAAAAAGAGTAAGCCACAGGTTTGTATTGTTGGCCATGGTCCCGGGGACGGTTGATTTGAGCTGCCTGCCGCCAAAGGGGCAAAAGCGGATTGGTGTGGAGGGAAAGATGGCCCCCCAGGATGCCAGCGCCGAGTTCAGCCAGGAGACGCTGGCCGCTGCTGCGGAGGTGGTGATCAAAGAAGTGACGCACCGCTTGGAGAACCGGCAAGTCTACCACGGGCACGGCCGAAGTCTGCTTGAGGGACTGTGGAAAAACGACAAAGATAAAGGCGATTGAATCGGCTTTGGACTTTGTGAGTTTATTCGAGGATAAAGTAATGCCCACCTATGAGTATCGG
This sequence comes from Actinomycetes bacterium, assembly GCA_030631725.1. GTDB lineage: Bacteria > Planctomycetota > Phycisphaerae > JAACET01 > JAACET01 > JAACET01. The sequence continues at coordinate 5,683 of DAOVKO010000071.1, forward strand.
TGCCGTAAGTGTCAGCATGAGTTTGAAGTCTTTCAGGCTATGACCGCCGGTGTGCTGAAGAAGTGCCCGCAGTGCGGGGAGCTGTCCCTGAAACGGTTGATCGGCCCGGGAGCGGCAGTGCTGTTCAAAGGTTCGGGATTCTATACCACGGATTACCGCTCCAAGAGCTACCAGAAGCAAGCCAAGGCCGAAACCGACAAGCAAGATAGCAAGAGCGAGAAATCGAAGACAAAGCAGACGGACTCTGCAGGTAAGAAGAAAGAGCCGGCAGCTGGGGATTCGAATCGGGAGAAAAAGACCGGCTAGCTCCGGGGGAACTGAGAAGGGGGTTTGGGTATAGATGAGCGGTCGTGAGAAATGTCGGTCCTGTGGGCGAAAGTTACCAGCCAAGGCTAAAGAAAGGAGCCCCTGGTATCCGTTCTGCTCCCAGCGCTGCCGGTGGGTGGACCTGGGGCGATGGTTTGACCAGAAATACGGCCTGACTGAGACAAATGGCCCCCTCAGCGGCCGGGAGGACCAGGAAGGCAGGACTAGTGGGGACAAAGCCGAAGGAGAATGAGGCTGGAAAAACTTTGTTTTTTTACTTGGCTAGACCGCTTGGAGGGCTCTATAATCTGCACAAGCCCAAGGGCCGGGGTTCGGCCACTATATATGGACGGGCCCACCATCGGCAGTAGTAGGCAAATAACCTTCTAAGCAGGGCATTTGTTCTACAGAAAGCAACAGTCCATTATCTGATCGAAAGGAGAGGTCAATGGCGGAAGAAAAATTAGAGTTACGCGGGATCGACTGGCAGGAGACGTTCAGCTTTACCCACGTGTTCCGGAGCTTTCGTCTGGCAATCCACCCCAGCAAACTGGTGTTGGCCTTTGTGGGGCTGGCCCTGTGCGTGATAGCCGGGTTCGTGCTGGACGGGCTGTGGTACGGAGGGCCGGCGATTATCTGGGAGGACGGTCAGCCTAAGGAGATTGAGGTCTTCGCCGATAAAGGGACCTCAAGTAAGGATTTTCCAACTTGGTACAAGGCTCAGGCCAAAAGTCGCGAGGATAGACTAAAGACTCTCCGCAGAAAGGAGTTGGGCCTGGACGTAGATGAGGTGAGCGTCTACTCGGCTTCCTTGGCGGGCAAACTGATCGCGGTCAAGAATGAAAAGCTCCAGGAATGGCTGGAAGACAACGGCCTGGATAATACAAGGCGGAAACTTAAAGAAAGGTACGAAGGTCAGCCGGAGCTTCTGGACGAGCGATGGAGACAGGCTAAACAGGAAGTACCCAAGAAGCTTCTGGCAAGGCGCAGAGAAGTACATATCGAGATAGAATCGATTAAAGATTTGGTAGGCAAGGGTCCGGCCCGTAGGGGACCATTCCGGGCTCTGCTCCGCTATGAGCTGGGCGTGTTCGACAAGGTGGTGGCCTGTGCGCTGGGACCGAATCTGCTGGGGGGTCTGGAGATGACGGCCAGCGAGGCCGATGCGGGAGTGGCTGTGCATCTCTGGCGGGGACTCAAGGGCCTGCAATGGTTGTTCAAGCAGCACTGGGTTTACTTCATCGTCTTCGGGGCCTTCTGTCTGGTGGTTTGGTCTGTCTTTGGCGGGGCGATCACCAGAACCGCAGCACTGCACGTAGCCCGTGGCGAAAAGATATCCATCAAAGAGGCCCTGAAATTCGGACTAAAAAAATTCCCCAGCTTCCTGTTTGCCCCGTTGATTCCAGTGGCTATTGTGGTGGTTCTGGTAGTGGTTGTGCTGCTCGGTTCTTTCGCCCTGGGTAACTGGGGATGGGGGATCGGCGAGGTGCTGGTTTCCGTGCTGATGTTTCTCCCGCTGATTGCCGGCTTCGTCATGGCTCTGGTGGCTGTGGGAACGGTGGGGGGATTGAACCTGATGTATCCGACGATTGCCGTGGAAGGCTCAGACAGTTTCGATGCCATAAGCCGCTCGTTCAGCTATGTGTACGCCCGGCCCTGGCGGATGGCCTTTTATTCGCTGGTCGCTCTGATTTATGGAGTACTCTGCTATTTGTTCGTGCGATTTTTCGCATTCCTGGTCCTGAAGATGACGCACATGTCGGTGGGTGCGTTGATATTCCGGCCAGGCGCCGGCAGTTATGGCCTGACGAACAAGTTCACCAGCATGTGGCCGGCTCCGGAATTATTCGGCAGTCTGCACAAGTTCGACTGGGCCGCCTGCCAGGGTGCTCAGACCTTTGGAGCCTTTGTTATCTTCTTGTGGGTTTGTGTGATTATCGGTTTTGTGGCTGCCTTTCTGGTCTCGTTCTTCTTCTCGGCGAACACGGTGATTTACTACCTGCTGCGGAACAGGGTGGATTCGACGGATATGGATGACGTGTACGTGGAAGAAGAGCCCGAAGAGCAGACTCCGCCGGTGGCCCAAGAGCCCGCCGAGGGCGGTGAAGCTGAAAAGCCTAAGGCCAAAAAGCCCAAGCCGGAAGAAAAGGCCGATGAGCCGCCCGAGCAGGAAGAATCCTCCGAAGGTGAATGATCGGGCGTCCGTCTACGCTGGAGAGCGAGATGAAGATCGAAATTGAACGCGAGCAGGATGGTCGGTGGATCGCGGAAGTGCCTGATCTAGCAGGTGTTATGGTCTATGGCCAAAGCCGCGAAGAAGCCATCTCCAAGGTCGAAGCCCTTGCTCTGCGCGCTATTGCCGATCGTTTAGAGCACGGCGAATCAATTCCGGAGCTTGACGGACTCTTCGCGGTGCCAGCATGAGCCGTTGGCCCTCGAGCAAGGCCCGAAGGGTGCTTGTCGCTCTCTTGGGCATCGGATGGTCTATTAAACGAGAGGCTAAAGGTTCTCATCGTATTCTCTCTCGCCCCGGTCGGGGCGACTTCGTCTTTGCGTTTCATGATGGTGACGAGATTGGTCCTCGGATGTTGGCCCGCATCGCCAAACGCACAGGCCTAAAGCCGGACGACCTTTGAGAACCCCAAATAAGCCGGCGAAAAGGACGACGAGTCGCCCGAGGAGGAAAAACCCTCCGAAGGTGAATGATCAAAGATCGTTTGGCGTAAACTGAATAAGGGCCGATCCACTTAGCCGGGTCGGCTTTTGCTTTTGGGGAGGACGAAAGGAATTGGCTACTTCGGGTAGACGATAGTGTAGAGCCACCAGCGGTTTTTGGTTTGGCCCTTCGATCGGGGCTGGCGCTCGAAGTAGATTTTCATTTGCAGGCCGTCGGTGGTTCGAATCCTGAACCAGTGTTTGCGCAGATACATTTCTCCCGAGTGGCTCTTGCAGCGGCCGGATTCTTTCCAGGTTTCGAGCACTTTATCCAGGGCGTATTCTTTATCTCGCCAAATGAATCGTTGCGGAAATCCCGGCTCGCCTCTGGCCATGCCTTGAACATCACTGCTGCCAACCACTGGTCGGATCGCTTCACTGACGAATTCTTCTTTCATGGGCTCTGAGGGCATGATCGTGGTTGGTATTTTTAATCAATAAGGCTTACCGCCAAATTTGTCCAGATCGAAGGGGTCTTGGAGCTTGTTCTCTATGCTCGCCCATATCCGCAAATCTTCGGCACTGCGGAGGTGGTTGTTTCTGTTATTGCCCACAACATCATAGGATAGCGGTAGTAACTACGTCGCTGACAGTGGTTGCCTCGGGGATAGGATCGCCGTCCTCGATCATGCCGCGGATATGCAAGTCGATAGCTTCGTGAATTCGCTGTTTAGTTTCTTCCAGTGTGTCACCACTGGCGACACAA
>DAOVKO010000225.1 GCA_030631725.1 Actinomycetes bacterium
ATGCTATCCAACTCTGCCTTCAACGCCCTTTTGAAGATTCTGGAAGAGCCACCGGGGCACGTAAAATTTATTTTTGCAACCACTGAGCCGCAGAAAATTCCGGCGACTATTCTTTCGCGGTGCCAGCGTTATGATTTTCGAACTATCGGTCAGGCGGATATTGCAGCTCATCTGAAAAAAATTCTTAAGGGAGAGAAGATCGCGGCTGAGCCGGAGGCGCTTGCGCAGATCGCCCGCTTGGCGGCGGGGTCGATGCGGGACGGCTTGTCCATACTCGATCAACTGCTGTCTGTGAATCAAAAGAAACTCACCAGCAAGCAAGTGGAGCAGACCCTGGGAATGCCCCACTTTGGCCAAGTGCTTGAACTGGTGGGGGCTCTGGTGGCTAATGATGTTCGAGCGGCTTTGGACGGATTAGACAAGCTGGTCGAGCTGGGACATTCGCTGGAGCAGATTGTCAGCGCGGTTATCGAGCATTGCCGTAATCTGATGTTGCTGCAGGCCTGTGGAGCGAAGACGGAATTGGTTGCGGCTGGTGGCGATAATCGCCAAGGGCTCATCGAGCAAAGTGCGCTGGTGGATGTTCCAACCATCGTGTTTTTTATCAGCGTGCTGGAAGAGCTGAGCCGGGCTATGCGTTTTTCCAGTTCGGCGCGGGCCCTGTGCGAGGCAGGACTGGTGCGGCTGGCGGGGCGGGAGAAGTTTGTTTCCACTGAGGCTATGATTGGTCTGCTGGAGTCGGGGCAATCGGGGGCGGGAAGCACCGATCGAGTGAAACAAAGTGGGCGGGGCTCGACAGGAGAAACGAAGACCAAGAGCGCCACTGGCAGCTCAGCCAAGGCGGGAAAGGCAGGTCCCGGCGGCCCGAGCCGAAAACGGGTGTCCAAAGAAGCGGTGGAGGCTTCGAAACGTAATCCGCTGGTCAGCAAGACGGTGGAATTGTTCAACGGCATAATTATGAACGTCAACGAGGACCCTCCGGACCCTTCGGGTTTAGATTATGGCTGAGAAAAAAAGCGGACCGTTGGGGGACTTGATTGAGGAGCTTTGCCGCTTGCCGGGTTTGGGAGCTCGCTCGGCGGAGCGGGTCGCTTTACATCTGCTGGATGCACCAAATGAGCAGGTGTTGAAGCTGGCTGAGAATATAGGCAAGCTAAAGACTTCGATCCGGCAGTGCAGTGTGTGTTTCAATCTTGCCCAGGGTGATCTTTGCTTGATCTGCCAGGACGATAGCCGGGATCGCTCAGTCATTTGCGTGGTGGAACTGCCGAAGGATGTGATGGGCATCGAAGGCAGCGGGGCATACAAAGGGCTCTACCACGTTCTGGGGGGACATATCGCTCCTTTGGAGGGGATCGGTCCGGATAAGCTGAATATCGATTCGCTGATTGGACGAGCCCGGGATACAAAGGTAAAGGAAATCATCCTGGCTATGAATCCGACGATCGAGGGGGACGGCACGGCATTGCACATCTCGAGCCTGCTAGAACCGATCAAGGTGAAAATAACACGTCCAGCCCGTGGTTTGGCCAGCGGGGCAACCATCGAGTTTTCCAGCAAAGACACTATCGCCGAAGCGATTACCGGACGTGGGCCGCTGCCCTGAACGTTTTTGTCGTGCTAATAGGGGCTGCAAACGGTCCGGTATCTTGCTTTTGGGCCGTCCACGATGTATTATATGTATGTAGGGTTAGCCCTGCAGGAGAGAATCCGGCAGTGAAAATGGAACTTTCACAACATCTGCGCCTGGGTCAGCGTCTGCAAATGACACTGGCCCCACGAATGATCCAAAGCATGGAGATACTGCAGCTTCCGATGCTGGCGCTGCAGGAAAGGATCAATCAGGAGCTCGAATCAAATCCAGTGCTTGAAGTTGCCACCGAAGCCGGCGAACAAACCTCCGAGCAAGCTGCTGAGCAGGCGAGGGGGGAAGAGATTTCGGAGGAGACTCCAGAGGGTGAGAAGGACTTTGTGGTCAAGGAAGACACTTCCAACGCGGAGGATTTCGAACGGCTGAGCACTTTCGGTCCGGATTTCGTGGAATACGATTTGCCGGCGCCGCGAGCCAGGGCTTACCGAGACTCGTCCCAGCGCGATCCGAAGCTGGAGGCCATGGCCAACACGGCCGCGAGGGAAACGAGTCTGGACGAATACCTTCTGCTGCAATGGTCGTTCATTTCAGCAGCGGAGCCAATCAAGCATTGTGGGGAATTGATAATCAGCTTCATCGACGACGATGGATATCTGCGTATGCCTTTGGAGGAGCTGACCAGCCAGACGAACAGTCCGATGACTATGGAGGAACTAGGGGAGGCATTGGAGCTGGTTCAGACACTGGACCCAGCAGGGGTGGGGGCCCGCAATGTGCAGGAGTGCCTGTTGCTGCAATTGGCCAGGTTGGGGGCTGACACGGACATCGAGCGAGAACTCATTGTTAACCACCTGGATGATATCAAGATGAACCACTATCCGGCCATCGCCAAGAAGACGGGTTTGAGCATGGAGCAGATAAACGCGGCGGTGGAGCGGATAGGGCGGTTGGACCCGGCTCCCGGCCATGCTGTGGGTCAGCCGCCGGTGCCGTATATCGTGCCGGACATTATCGTGGAATACGATCCAGCCAGCGACGAGTATTACGCCCGGCTGGCGGACGATCATCTGCCGAACCTGGGAATCTCCGAACAGTATCGGAGCATGTTCAGGAGCAGAGGGCTGGACGCCAAGGCCAAAGAGTTTCTGCAGCGAAATATCCGCTCGGCACGCTGGCTGATCGATGCGATCCAACAGCGTCGGCAGACGCTTATGCGAGTGGTCAATGCGGTGATCAGAGTTCAGCGAGATTTTCTGGAAAAAGGTCCAGAGTTTCTCAAGCCGCTGCCTATGCTGCAGGTGGCTGAGAAGCTGGGTATTCACGTGGCTACGGTGAGTAGAGCTGTATCTGATAAGTACGTACAGACGCCCGGGGGGATCTTCGCCTTGCGGAAGTTTTTCTCCGGGGGGACGCAAACAAGCAACGGGGAAATCCTCAGTTGGAACGGCATCAAAGCCAAACTTATGAAGGTTATTGAAAAGGAAGATAAGGCTAATCCGCTCTCCGACGACCAGATCGTCGAGCGTTTAAGTGCCGGAGGGCTCAAACTTGCCCGCCGGACGGTAGCGAAATATCGGAAGGTGATGAATATCCCGCCCGCCCGGCGTCGCAAGAAGTTCGGGAGTAATTAAGCAAGGAGTGTGGGGATGGGTGGGGGCTATGATTTGGGGGGTCTTTTGACGAGTCCTGGGCCACTGTAGAGGCCAAAAT
>DAOVKO010000061.1 GCA_030631725.1 Actinomycetes bacterium
CCCAAAACCGCTCGGGTATATTTACAACCGACCGATCCCGGAGCGATCCACTGGGGGTTTATTCAACTGAGAGGATTTTCATCCGCATCAAAGCGAAGGCCCGGGCCTCGGCTGCCCGGCTGCACAGGAGCAGCTGGCTGGTGCCGGGGTTGGCGCCGCGCGGCAGCCATAGGCCTCGCATCAACAGAGCGGACATGCTGGGGGGGATGCTGAAGAGGCGCATCTGCTTCTGATCGGCGGCTACGAAACGCCCGGAGCCGAACCAGCAGCCGGCCCTGGTGCCGACGGGCAGTTCGACGCGCTGACCGTCGGCCAGGCTCAGCAGAACTATGCGGTCTTGTGCGGTATCGTAGTAGGCGAAATGGCGGGCGTCGGCGCTGAGCGGTCGGCCCAGACCGGCAAAGGCCTGGTATATGCCTGCGAGTGTGGGCGAGATGTAGATTTCGGCCAGTTCCTGCGGGGGTGATTTTCCCGGGCGCCATTGAACTAGGCGGCTCTGTCCGTCTTGATTGAGGACGAAGATGATGCGCCCGTCAGGCGTCCATTGCGGCCAGAGCTGCTGGGCGCTTTGTGAGTCGGCGGGGCAGGTGTGCTCGATGTTGCCGGTGGAAAGGTTAACGACGTGCAGGCGGGCGGACTGCGATCGGGGCTCGAAGACAACTACGGCTGCCCGAGTGCCCGATGGGGATAGGGCCGGCATCATGATCGGTTTGAGCGAGATGCTCAGCCGTCTAGTCATGCCCGTTTGAGGCTCGCAGACAACCAGATCACAGCGACCGTTTTGCTGGTAGGCAATGAAGAGCAGCGTTTTGCTGTCGGCCGACCAGCTGGGCCAGGCTGCGCCGGACTCGGCGAGGATGCGGGGCTGGGCGGTGGCCTCTGCCGAGCGGATGTGCAGGGACATGGGCTCAAGACCTCGGCCGGTGAAGAGGCAGCGGGGCTCGGGTGGTAAATCGTCTTGGCAATCGAGAAAGGCGATCCATTTGCCGTCGGGCGAGACCACGGGCAGTTGCAGGCCGCTGTTGGGCAGTTGTCCAAGCGGCTCGGCCTGGACCTGAACGTGGCTGCTCTGGGACGCTTTCCACGGGTCCTGGATTTGCCTGTCCGCTCCAGAGCCTGGCGGCTCAGTCTTTGGAGTGCATCCCCAGCAAAGCAGCAGTGTCAGCAGGCAGAGCCCGGCGGCGGGTTTTCTCACGGGCTGTCTCCGTCGGCCTTGGGCTTGAAGGTCCGCTCGATCCGCTCGAGGGTTTTGAGGGGTTTTTCCATTTGGGTGTCAATCTCTTTGGGCGTGGTCATAACCCGGGGGGTGATAAAGACGACCAGCTCGCGGTTGCGTACGCCCTTGTCGATGGCACGGAAAAGCCCGCCAATCAGGGGCAAATCACCCAAGAGGGGCACCTTACGGACGTCCTCAAAGGTATCCTGACGGATGATTCCGCTGAGCATGACGGTCTGGCCGTCCTGGACGATAACCTCGGTGAAGACCTCACGCCGGTCAACGGTGGGGTTTCCGCCCGCGGCGGGGGCGCCGGGCACGATCCGAGAAATCTCCAGGTTGATTAAGAGGTTGACGCTGCCTTCCTTGGTTATGTGGGGGCGGATGCGCAGAAGGGTGCCAACCTCTTTGTAATCGAACTGTGTACGGGAGATACCGCCTTCAGCTGACCTTTCGGACTCGGTGGCTACGGGCACATCTTGGCCGTCGAAGTACTCGGCGGCTTCGTTATCCCTAGTCGTCAGAGAAGGCTCGAGCAGAATCTTCATCCCGAATTCCCTGATCAGCAGGTTTACGAGCAAGCCGACATTGGCCCGGGCGGTTATAGTCGTGGTTCCGCCAAAGAACAGATCGGTGAAAACCATGCTGGCGCTGCCGCCCAGGGCGGTGTCGGCCGGGGCGAGGAGGGTGGGGTCGGAGGCCAAGCGCAGCCCGAGGGTGGTCTGGTCCTCGTGCTGGATTTCACCAATTCGGGCGTGGATGACTACCTGTCGGCCGGGCTGGTCCAGTTCCTCGATCAACTCCCGGATGGGCTCCAGGAAACCGGGCGGGGCCAGGACCATAACGACGTTGCGCCGATATACCGGCACCAAGCGAATCTTTCCGATCAGGTTGGAGACGGGCATTTGGGTCGCGGGCCGCGTGTAGTTCTGCCACCAGAATTCGATAGAGCCTGCATCGGACTGCTCGTTCGAGGAGCCTTGGTTGCTGGAGCTACTGCCGTCGGAAGAATCTGAGTCTTCGTGGTAGTCGGAGAGTCCTCGTGCGGCCCGGCGGATTTTGGCTATGGTCCGGGGCTCGGCGAGCATGGCGTTGAGCTGCTCGCAGAGGTCTTCGGCATTGGCATATTTGAGTTCGATCGGCACGGGCAGCCCGGCAAGTTGCGGCTGATCGAGTTCGGCTATCAGATCGGTGATGACCTGGAAATTGGCGACGCTCTTGCTCTGGACGATCAGCTTATTGGAGCTAGGCATGACATGGAAAGTAAACTGGCCCAACAGACGCCCGACGGGCTTTACTTCCTGCTGGCGGCCGCCACCAAAAATGAGGTCAAAATAAGTCATCCTGCGAGGCTCGCTGCCGCTGAACATCTCGGTCAGGAACTCCTTTACCTCGGCGGGGTCGGCGTACTCGAGTTCATAGATTTTTGGTTTGGCCTCGCTGGGGTCTATGGCTACGTCTTCTTCGGCGATGAGCTCTTCGATCTCCTTCATGGTGTCGGGATCGGTAATGACCGTGATGGCATTACGGCGTTTATCAGCCATCACCCTGACCTTCGTTGCTTCGGTGCTGCGTCGGTAGTACTCGTAGGTGCTGCCGTAAGACCTGCTCCTGCCGGCGACCTCCATCTGCGAAAACAGGGTTTCGATTCTCTGGGCCATTTCCTCGGCGTCGGCGTGCTTTAAAATGATGGTTTTGTAGTCAATTTGCTTTTCGGCATCCGCGTTGTCGACCTTGCTCAGCAGCTCCATGGCCATCTCTCGGCCTCTCTTGGAGCCGGATACGAAGATCCTTTTTGATTGGCCGAAGGGCACCACGTGGGCGTCGATACCGGGCATGTCCTGCAGGGTCTGCTCGACTTGCTGGGCCATTTCTGCGATGTCGGCCACGTCGGCGAATTTGACCTCATACTCTTCATAGTCTTTCTCTACTTCCCGCGGTTTGTCGAGCAACTCGAGCCAACTGATGATTTGATCCATCATTTCGGCCGGGGCCGCGACGATGATCCAGTTGCGGGAGATATTGGGGACCAGGGTTACGGGCGTCTTGCTCGGCACAATTTTGATAATGCCGGTTTCGGCGGCTTTGGCTGGAGTGGCGGGGGTAGGTGGAGGCCGCCGGCCGCGTGGGCCGCGTCGAGGTTCGGGAGGTCGGGGGGCAGCTTTTTTGGGCTCTTCGCCGGTAATAATGTCTTTTACGTCTATGCTCATTTCCCCGGCAATTAGATGGCGGACAAAGCTGGTGATTTCGACGGCGTCGCCGTGTTTGACCTGGTAAATCTTGGTCACGGTCTGCTCGGCCGAGGGGATGTCCATGCCGGCGACGACCTGCTCGATGCGCAGCAGGTTGGCCACAGTGTCGGTGACGAAGAGCTTGCGGGTGTCGGGGTCAGCGACGGTGCGGGCGAAATCGGGCAGCATGGGCTTGATTACGGCCTGCATTTTGACCACGTCGTAATGCTGGATGAGAAACTCCTTGGTGACGATTTGGAGCTGATCTTCGATAGTGCTGACCGATTTATCCGCGGGCACGCGGGGCAGGGCCGACTGCATAACTTCGCTGACCGGGAGAACGTAAACCAGGTCGAGATGCTCCTGGACCACGATGCCGTGGACCAGCAACGCCTGGCGGACCAAGTAGACAGCTTTTTCCGTGGGCATCTTGTCCTTGGAGACTATGGTAATCTTCTTGTCCTTGATCGACGGGCTGGGGACCACCGGTTTCTTGAGGCTCTTAGAAAGGAACTCGCAAACCTTATCGATGGACATGTCCTTGAAGGCTACAGAAACACCTTCGGGCTCCTTTGGTTTGGATTCCGGCTTGGTTTCGGCAGGCTTTTCGGTTTCCTTGGTTTCGGGTGAGGGTGCCGACTCGGCAGCGTTCGGCGTGCCTCGGGGTGGACGACGGCGCCTCCGGCCGGGAAATTGTCCGAGGCTGTAAGTATTAAATAAGCCTAAACAAAGGGCTACAGTAACTGCGATTGCTGTTGTTCGTCTCATGGATACACCTCGATTAGAGCTCTTTTTCTATTCTTTCGCGCATCTCGGCCGGCATACGTTCTAAGATTCTTTGGCGCATTTCCGGGGGCATGTTTTTGAAGCGTTCAATTCTTTCCGGGGTGAGTTCGAAGTCTCCACCCATTCGCGAGCCTGGCCCGCGCCGGCCGCGAGCCCGGGATGGCCTGCCACTAGCGGGAGGCGGTGCTGTTCTGCCAGACATGGGGGGTTTCGAGGGGCCGCCGCCTTTGTCCTTGCCGAAGACATACAGCTTTTTCTCTTTGCCGTCGAACTCCAGTTCGACCCAGTCCGGGCCGATCCGTTTGATCTTCGCATCTTTGTGACTTTGGCCGACGGTGAAACCTTTATTTTCGCCTTGGAAGTAGACCAGCTCACCCAATATGCCCATTAGTTTTAGGGAAAACTGCTTGGTCTTGTCCACGGAGAAGATGTGCCGCTTGGCGATTCGATCGGCCTGTTCCTCCTGAGCAGACTTTTTCTCATTCTTGTCGTCTGGCTTTTTTGGGTTTTTGTCGTCCGGATTTGGGGGCTCATCCTGCTCGTCCGGCTTGTCCGGGACCTCGTAGCGTTCGAGCAGGGCGGTGATTTCCTGGTGGCCCTTGTGTCGCGAGGCCAGGGCGCCCACAGCCATAACAGTCAACAAGCCGGCCAGGACCACAACTGCTAACTGCCCGATACGCACCAATCTGTCTTTATTTACGGTCATGAGCGAGCCTTTGGCATCCGGGCCAGAGTAGCCACCACCATGGTGATCTTGAATGTGCCCGGTTTTTTTTCATCATTGGTAATCGAAAGCCTCTCCACAAACACAAACGTCTTGGCCTTGCACAGCCCGGCCAATGATTTGACCAACTGGGACAGATTGCATTGGCCGGGGACCTCCAGAGGCACGATCTGCACATCGGGCACCGCCGATAAAGGTCGAGGGCGTTGTAGCCTGTACTCGCTGGGCTTGAATCCGCCGGCGCTGAATGTTTCTTTTACAGTTTCGAGCAGCTTCAACTGGGCGGTCTGTACGTCCTGCTCCAGAGGCTCGTTTACCGCCGGGCCGTATATCTGCTCCAGCCGCCGGCGCAGGCCCAGGATGCGCCGAACACGCCGTTGAACCTCGTCCAATTGGCCCCGGGCCTCAGTGATCTGGGCTCGGGCGCTGCTCCAACTGTTAATCCAGGGCACCAGGGCGAAGTAACCGGCGAATATTATCAGCAAGCCCAACCCGCCGAGAATAATGGCCCTGCGGTCACGTGTGGAGAGGGTCATGGTCGGCCTCCTTTTCCTTTTCTTTCAGGCTTGGGCGGCTCCGCATCAGCCTCGCTGGTGGCCGGCTCGGCTGCCTTAGAGTCCGTCTCTTTGGAGTGAGCCTCTTTGGACGGCGCTTCTTTGGCGTCGGCTTCTTTGGAGGGCTCCTCTTTGGTGGGTGTTTTTTCGGTTGATTCAGGAGTTTTTTCGTCAGAGGTCTTCGGCTTGTCTTCCTTAGTTTCGGCTGATGGACTCGATACGGGTGTTGGAGCCGAGCGTCCAACGGCTAAGGCAATTTCAAAACGAAACTTTTTTTTATCAGGCTTGGCCCGCTTCAAGTCGACCTGGCCCACTTGACGAAGCTTCTGGAGCATGGGCACGAAGTCCTTTTCGTTGGAGACGATTCCGGCGATGGTGAGGTCTCCGTTGCGGCTATAATTCCAACTGGTCAGGAGGGTTTTTTCCGGCAAGACTTCGGATATTCTGTCGAGGACCTCCAGAGGTGTCGGTCCGGAGCGTTCGAAGTGTTGGCCAATGGCTAACTGTTGGGCGAGGCCCCCTTGTTGAGCGGTCTTTTTGTGTACCTCGGCGCGGGTGTCGCGGAGTTTGGCGGCTTTTACTATGTCGAGAGCATAGAGGCTAATGACTGCGGCGATCACCCATCCGAGCAGTGCAGCCCATTTCCAGGAGAATACCTTGCGGGGCTGGGTGATGTCTTTGGAAACAGCGGCGAGGTTGAGGCTCGGCCAATCGTCCTGCATACTGCACAGGGCAGCACCGATCGCGGGGGCCGATCGGGAAAAATCCAGACCCCCAGCCAAAGTCAGCCGTTTGGGGACCTCCGGTTGGGCCACCTCCAGACCAAGACTGCCGCTGATTAGTTCCGACAGGCCGGGCATCCGGGCCGAGCGACCGAACACGATGCAGCGGGCAGCCTGCCTCTGCCGCGGTGCCTTCTGGAGGCAATTCCTATAAGCCTCGCGAAGCCGGCGCGACCAGTCGTCTAGCACCGGGGCCAGGCAATCGTGCACCTGCGGATCGTCCTGAGCACCCGAGCGGCTGGCGGCATAGGATAACTTGCGCTTCTCGGCCTCGGCGTAGCCAATGCCCAGCTCCTCGGCGATCCGTTCGCTCCAGTAGTCTCCACCCTGATCGATCAGACCGCAGTGAACCACTCTAGGGCCGTCGAGCAAGGCCATGCCCGTGCAGCGGGCCCCGACGTCGAGCAGCAGAAGCGGGGTTTGGCTGTCTGGGCTTAGCTGGGCCCAGCAAACGCCTAGGGCCAATATGGAGGGGATTGCACCGGCCGGCTCACGCCCAAGCTGCCTGGAGCTTTCCAGCATCGCCGAGAGCACTTCGCGGCGGACCGCACAGAGCACAACGCCCTGTCGGCCGGGCTCGGAGGGATCGGAATAATTGCTGTAACCAGTGGCAAAATGCTCGGACTGGGTCGGGATCAGCACCTCCAACTGAGCCTGGATCATCTTGGCCAAGGCACTGCTGGACGCTTCGGGCAGCCGGAGCGTGCGAAAGAGAACGCGCTCGTCGGCACCGCAGATCACCAGGGTCTCGGTGAGCTTCTGGCTAGCCATTTGGGCCAGGGCCGCGGCCAGATCGGCCGGCTTTTCCCAGCGGTCGTCAAGAGGAACTTCCAGAAACTTATCGGCCTGATAATCCGAACCGTTGCGCCTCAGGCGCACCAGGCGCAGGGCACTGCCGCCGAACTCCAAACCCCAGACCACGTTGTTCTGCTTTTTCTTGATCATTCGCTCTGGTACCAATAAGCGCAGGGTACTTCTGCCGAATTCCAAACCCCAGGCTACCTTGTTCTGCTTTTTCTTGCTCATTCGCTCTGGTACCAATAAAGGATGTTGACAGGGTCGGCTCCGCGGTCGACTACGGCGACGATTTCACGGCGGATGCCCCAGGTGGTCAGGCCCGAGCTGCGAATCTCAAAGACGCTGCTGCGGACGGTGAGGCGCTCGGCGAAGGCCTTGAACTGCTCTTCGCTGATGGTCTTGTCGGTGAACAGCTCGCCGACGCTGCTCAGCGGGCCCTTGCCCGACGTTTGACGCATGACCATAGCCTCGGCGGTGCTCTCGCTCATCTTCGGCAAGCTCATCAGAACTTCCCTGGAGGCTGTGTTCACGTTGATCCGCCCGGGCAAACGCTCGTCGTCGGTGAGTGTCAATTCGTCCAGATTCTCCGCCAACCACTTGACGGTAATTTCTTTGACCTTGCCTTCGTCGTCGGATTGCCTGTCGGAGCTTTGCCGAGCCTTGACATTGAGCAGATCCATCAGACTATTGAATCGGTTTCGCCCGGATCGTCTGTCTCTGCCGCGCCTGCTGCTGCCGGAGCGGTGATCGACTATGGCCTGGGCCAGGGCGTCTGTGAAGTTGAACCGGCTGACGAGCGTGTCCTTATCCGCGGTGTTGACGTTGACCCGCGTGGTGCCGCTGGCGGTCTGGTTCAGCTCGTAGCCGTACACGCTGGTCAGCCCGGCCAGGCCCAGACTCAGTTGCCCGTCGCCGTCGTCGTCCGGATACGAGGCGTCGGCAGCATCGCCGTCGTCTTCGTTGGCGTCCAGGACGCCGTTGAGATTGACGTCCTCACCAGTGAAGAACGGCTCTTCGATTCCACGCACCAGGCGCAGCTCGTCAATAGTGCGAAAGGGACCGTTGCGAATCAGATACGGATATTCCAGGCGGGCGTAATGCAGGGCTTCGACTCCGCCGGGGCGGGTCCTGTCATCACCGTCACGCCAGTCAAGAATAGAGTCAACCTGCCAGACGGCCAGGTCGAGCAAGGCCTTCAACTGCGCGGCGTCGGCGACGTTGACGTTCACCCGGGCGCAGTGGTCTATCAGCCCGTAGCGGACACTACGCGGATCATCCAGGAGATTGGGCCCAGCGGTCACCGAGAAGGTCCCGTTGAGCATCTCGACTTCTTCGAAATAATCTGTATCGGAATACCAAAACTCGAACATGTCGTCGCTACTGGTGAGGTCATCTTCGAGGACGGCCAGGGCCTGCTCGATCCCCGCCCGGGCCAGCCAGTGGGCCTGCACCGACGCCAGCTCGCTGTAGGCACTGGCCAAGTTGGCTGTAACCGCCTTCTGTACGCCAAGGAGCATCAGGCCTGCCACCAGCACCACCCACATTACTGCGATCAGGGCGAAACCGCGGCCCTTGGAGCTAATCTGTAATCTCGGGCTGATCATTCTTCCTCCGACTGTTCCTGATTCTCTGCTTTACGGTGCGGAAAACTAACGACGCGGCTGATGGTCCAGAGCTTTGGGGGCTCGGTTTCGGCCAGGACGGCCAACTCGATGCATACGGCCAAAGGCCAGCCGTTGGTGTCTTGGGGCCAATCTTCGCACCAGCCGATGCCGTCGTGGTAGGCGAAGTTTAGGCCGAGGACATTCTCGGCGATACATTCGAGTACCCCACCGTCGTCGGGCGTTTCGTTGCGGGTCGGATCCGTGCGGCGCATGAGCAGGGCAAAGGGTTTATCGGGCGGCTGGGCCAGATAGAACTCGCACTCCTTGAGGTTAGACTCGGGCTGGCCCCAGCGAACTTTTCTTGTGCTGAGCGTGAAAAAGCGGATGCGGTCAGCGGGCATCTCGCCGAGCCAATCGTCGAGCCCTTCGAACAGGGCGTCTCGATCCGGGTAACGGTCGGCATTAGCCAGTGCGGTGGCTATGGCCAGCACGGCGGCCCGGGCCTGCTGCTGCAGGGCGAGCTGGGTCTGGGCGCGGTTTCTGGCCGCGGCCGTGCTGCGCAGGATGCCCACGGTCGAGCCGGCGACCAGTGTGGTCAGCGTTGTGGCCACGATCAGCTCAACCAGAGTCAGCCCGGATTGTTGCTGCCTGCAACTCATAGCTCGTCCCAGTAGAGTTCGCTCGGCCGAGAGCCGGGCGGGTCGTTCAGCAATGTCTGAGCTTCTATGAATCGCCCCTTGCCGCTGGGGGTCTCCCAGAGGATGCGAACGGTTACTTCGTAGAGGTTGCCTTCCAGGCGGGAGTCTATCTTTGCCTGCCAGGCGAACCTTTCGTGCCGGGCCTCGTCGAAGATGCCTTCGGTGGGGCCTTCATAGTGCAGCAGAGCTGGGCCGATCAAGTCGATCTTGGTGAAGGTTTTATCGAGCAGCTCAGCAGCTTGTTGATAATCCCTGGCCAGGGCCAACGAACGCATGCTCTGGGAAATAGTCAAGCCCAGGGCTCCAGCCGAAAGGGCC
>DAOVKO010000074.1 GCA_030631725.1 Actinomycetes bacterium
CATCGATTTGGAAACGCTGGTGAAGATCGGCGGCCTGCACCGACCGCCCACGCTCTTGGCCCTGGGCGGATTGGCCTTGACCTGCGTGCTCTTGGCCAGGAAGGTCCGCGGGGCCATCATTATCGGCATATTAGCCAGCGGGGCCGTGGCCCTGGCCATGGGGATGACTCGCTTTGGCGGTATTGCCGGCATCCCCCCGGTGGGAAAGGTATTCGCCCAATTGGATATCCGCGGCGCCCTTCGCCTGGAGTTTATCGCTCCGATGGTGGTGCTGCTGTTCTTCGATATGTTCGACACCATCGGCACGCTGATCGGCGTATCCAGCCAGGCTGGCTTCCTGCGCCAGGGCAAGCTGCCCCGGGCCAGCAGGGCCCTGCTCAGCGACTCGGTGGGTACCATGAGCGGGGCTCTGCTGGGTACCAGCACGGTTACCAGCTACATCGAGTCGGCCGCCGGCGTGGCCGAGGGCGCCCGCACGGGACTGGCCAACATCGTTACCGCATTGTTGTTCGTAGCGGCCTTTTTCTTCGCCCCCGTCGCGGCCATGTTCGGCTCGGGCGTGGAAGTCTCCCGGACCATCATGGTGGCCGGTGAGCTCAAGCAGTACACCATCGATCTTTATCCAGTAACAGCCCCTGCCCTGATTGTGGTGGGTTTTTTGATGATGGCCAACGTGGGCAAAATCAAGTGGCGGGACGTAACCGAGGGCATCCCCGCCTTTTTGACAATTATTCTTATGCCCTTGACTTTCAGCATCTCGCACGGCCTGGCCATTGGCTTTATCAGTTACCCATTGCTAAAAGCCCTCTCCGGCCAAGCCCGCAAGGTCCATTGGCTCGTCTACGTCCTGGCTGGACTGTTTGTCCTGCGATATATATTCCTGGACGTATAGATTGCTATATAGGGGACAGAAAAAACGGTGACTGTCCCTGTTTTCCCTACTCCCTGTTTCTCGGGACTCGCTCCTACTATGACAGATTTGCCCTTTAGTTCAGGATTATCCAGTATTTCTACAGATGCATAAAAAGCATCCATGTCTACGTGAATTATTTGACGGTGGTTGTCCATATTAGTTGGTCGAAAAAATCAAGATAAGGAGTTCGTGTCTTCTACAAGAGTATCACACAGATACTCCCATAATCTTTCTTAGGCGGTCAGCAATCCCACTAGGCAAGGAAGGGAAGGAATCTGAGTTCCAAGAACCGAACACCTCGGAACCTATCTGAAGGAAATGCCTGTTTTCTGGGATATCGCCCAGAACCGTAACCAAAAAGGCATCCAGTTCGACCGACTTATCAGAGGCAACTGCCAGTTGTAGGTCTTTCACAAGGGTATGCTTATCGGCAAAGCGTGCTTGGGAGCTTAGGAGAGTATTCCGTATTGCTTCGCAGATAGAAATGACTTTAAACACAGAGCAATATATTATGTTGGTATCAACGATGGAAGAAGACAAGCCCTGGCATTGGCTTCCGTGGTAGGATTCTCGGTTAGGAACCGGGATCAGGCCGAAGAAGTTCTTCATGGACAGGCTGAAGAAGATCTCTGTTGCTATTCGTCCTGCTTTCATTTTGGCGTAGTTGACAAGGCTTTGACCACGCAATTCCCACAATCTTTGAGGCACCATACCATATAATTCTTTATGCCCGATTGGTCCATAACGCTGCTCAACAAAAGCCTGTACCTCTGTCGCATCAGCCACACGTTGACCCCATACCTCTTCAGTAATGTTTAGATATTCTGCTCCATGCTCTTCAAGAACCTCCCCGATTCCTGTGGTTCTTAGGAATATACGATCCTGTTCTCTCAGATACTCCCAATGCTTCTGAGCTTCATCCAAATCCAGCCCGGAGAATCGAGACGGATCATCCGTTCGGGCTGCATCATAAGCTTCTATAACGATTTTCTCTCCAGGTAATACTTCCAGTAGATAACGCAGAGTTTGGGCATCAGTACCGTAACCTTCTTGGGTACAGTGCCAATTGGCGACGATTACGAAGGGTCCTTCTCCGAGATCAAATTCTCCCAGCAGTGCAGCCAAATCTACACTGCCCTGAACGGTTCCAACTCTAATCATTTCCAGATTTCCATAGAAATCGGTTCAGTTTATAGGGGACAGTTACCAGGGTTATAGGGAATAGTTACCTATTTTCCAAACAAAGGACAGACAAAACGCTAAGTGTCCCCTATATATAAACTCAGGTTCGATCTTCGTCTTCCAGCTCTTTGACCTCATAGATCAGCGTGTGTCGCTGCATCCAGCGGACGGCGAAGGCCGCTCGAAGAGCACGGAAGGCGCGGTTCCACATGCCGTACTTGGCCTTGCCGAGAGTTCGCGGCCGATGGTTCACCGGGATCTCCAGTACCCGAAAGCCGTTCATCTTGGCAATGGTAGTCAGGAAGCGATGCAAGCCGTCAAAGAGTTTGAGCTTGGGAATGATTTCGCGTTTGTACGCTTTCAGCGCACAAGCTGAGTCGGCCACACTCTCGTGCGTCAACCGGTTGCGCACTCCGTTGGCCACCCTCGTCGAGAAACGCCGCAGCCAACTGTCCTGCCGTTTGTGCCGATGCCCGGTAACCATGTCAGCCTTATCTGCCTCGAGCAGTTCGATCATAGCGGGGATGTCTGCCGGGTCGTTTTGCAGGTCCGCATCGATGGTAACGACGTATTTGCCCTTGGCCGCCTCAAAGCCGGCCTCCATAGCTGCGGTCTGACCGCTGCGTTTAGAAAGGCTCAAGATACGCAGCTGCGGAATCTCGCTCTTGAGCCCTTTGAGAATGGCAAGCGAATCGTCCGTCGAGCCATCGTCGACAATAATGATCTCGTAGCTTCTGCCCATCCCGCTCAGCGTCTCATTCAGCGACCGGCACAGCTGGGGCAAAGACTCCCGCTCGTTGTAGGCCGGCGCCAATACGGAAACATCCACGGTTTGCTCAATCATCTTAGGCCCAACTCCTGTCCACGGCTCTAACTGCTGGTAACGATCTTACGGATAGCAATGCATTCGCTCACGACGTTTTCCAACTCTTCCAGCGGCAGCATGGTGGTTGCGTCGCTCTTGGCTTGATGAGGCTGCGGATGGGTTTCGATGAACAGCCCGTCAGCACCGGCCGCTACGGCGGCCCGGGCCAGCAGCGGGGCGAATTCCGGCCGACCCCCCGAACTGCTCTGCCCCCCGCCAGGCTGCTGAGTGCTGTGGGTCGCATCGAAGACCACCGGGGCGAACTCCTGCATCACCGTGATGGCTGACATATCGTTGATCAGCCGACCGTACCCGAAGCAGCTGCCCCGCTCGGTCAGCAGCACCTTCTCATTGCCCGTTGCCACAACCTTGGCCACCGCGTCTTTCATCTGCTCCGGGGCCATGAATTGCCCCTTCTTGATGTTGACGCATTTCCCGCTAGCCCCGGCAGCGCTGAGCAGGTCGGTTTGTCGGCAAAGGAAGGCGGGAATCTGAATGATGTCCAGCACCTCGCCAGCCGGGCCCACTTGGTGCACCTCGTGCACGTCGGAGAGGATAGGCAGGGCGGTCTTTTTGCGGATCTCACTGAGGATGGCCAGGCCATCTTTGAGCCCCGGGCCGCGGTAGCTCGATATGCTCTGACGGTTGGCCTTATCGAAGCTAGCCTTGAAGATTACCAGGATCTTCAACTCCTCAGCCAATCTCCTCAGACGCTCGGCAATTTCAAAACAAATCTCAGCCGACTCGATCACGCAGGGACCGGCTATCAGAAAAAGCGACTGAGCCGCCCCGACGGTCTGTTTTCCTATGAGTAACGTTGCGGGCATAAAACAACCTCGTTACAGGGACCTCAGCACAGCAAACTGGAAAACAAATAATACCCGCGGCAAGGCCGGGAATTCAAGCCACTGCTTTGCCTACCGCTCATCGGGCCACATCAGCACATGTAGGGCTCCCGGGCAGACTTCGATCCGGGCCGGCAGCAATCCTCCCGGATCGCCGTCAATCTGCATACGTAACGGCTGCTTACCGCTGGAAATCACGACGTTGCGACAGCGGCGATAAATTACTGATCGCCGTTCTGGATGAACCTGCAGCATGGTAGTCAGTGAATGGAGCAACAACCGCCCCTGCCAGTGACACGGATAAACACACAAGTCTAGCAGGCCGTCGTCGAAACGGGCATCGCGCAGGATCCTCAGCCCCACGGCGTAACGAGCCGTGTTACCCACAAAGACCAAGGCCGGGCCGTCGCAGATCAGCTCCCCATCCGCCTCGACCCGCACCGCCGGAAAGCGGTACTCCCAGAAGGTCCGCCAGATGGGCCAGAAATAACTCAGGTGAGTTATGTGCCCGCTGCGTTTGGCGTGCACTCGCTCGATGACGTCGGCATCGAAACCTGCCCCGAGGACAGCCAAAAAATATCGGCCGTTCACACAACCCAAGTCCACCGGGTGCGCCCGGCCCCGCCTGAGCAGCTCTTCCAGATGTCGCGAAACATTGCCCAGACCCAGCTCATTGGCAATGATGTTCTCCGTTCCGGTCGGCACAATCAGCAGTGGGGCACGCGAGTAAGCCAGCCCATTGGCCACCTCGGCGACGGTCCCGTCTCCGCCGACAACGGCCACCAAATCGGCCGTATCCTTGGCCCGCAGAGCCAACTGGTGAACGTGACCGCCGTGCTGGCTCGGCCAGACGGACACCTTATAGCCAATGCGGCACAGACCCGCCTCGAGCCGCTGACATATCGGCCAGCCGCGGGCCGAACCCGCTTTGGGATTGATAATGACGATCGCTTTGGACGCCACGAATGACCCCGCTTTGGAGATATTTCAGCGCCGTTCTCGCAATAAATCTCAGGCCGAGCCTGCTCATAAGCTGCTCTTGGCGCCCGCCGCCGCCAACACCGGCCCAGCCGCCCTGCCGCAGCCTTGAGATTATAGGCTCATCTGCCACTCCCATAAAGCCAAAAAGTCCTTCCGGCCTTGCCATGCTGGCCAAAACGGCTATAATATCCAACTCGTCCCGGCAAGAGCATTGCCAGCAGAAACACGGCTCTGAAGAGCCAAAACTCATAAACTTCAATAAACGGAGGCTAGGTGAGTCCCATGGAACAAACCGTTGACAATATGCAAAGCTTGTTATCCAAGGAATTTTTGGCTCTGGAGGAGGCTCAGCAGGTGGCCCAGTTGGCTCAGGCCAGCAAGGCCCAGCGCGATGTCTTCGAGCAGTGGATCGCCACTCGGGCTGAACAGCTTTCCCGGGCCCGTAGCGACGTCGGCCCACGTGCCCTGACCCTGGGTTTGATCCTGGCCTGTGCGGGTCGCCCGGATAAGGCCATCCATTGGCTGTTGAAGGCTTCAGACGGGCTGGAGAAAAGTCTGGCCTTGGGAATCTGCTACTTGCAGACCGGCCGGTTTGAAAAGGCCCTGGACGAACTTGACTCAGCCCAAAAGTGCGGAGCCGACGAGTTCACCGTGGCCATCAGCAAGGTCGAAGCCCTGCGGCGAGCGGGCCGACTGGAAGAGGCCCAGAACCTGCTCAAACAATACGAGGGACGCTCACCAGCCCAGCAGCGCCCGGGAATCTCCTTCCCTATAGCCAAAACCCAGGCCGATTACTGGTATCAGCTCGGGCGCATCTGCGAGGTCCAGGGCCAGCGCGACCAGGCTGTGGAGCATTACCAAGAATGTCTCCAGTTGCAGGAGCACCACCAGGCAGCTCACTTCCGCCTGGGTTACTATTGCGACTTGGCCGGCGACGACGAGTCGGCCCTGGAGCATTACCAGCAGTGCACTAGTTCCTGGCCTGTTCATGTCAATGCCCTGCTCAACTTGGCCGTGCTCTACGAAGATGCCGAAAACTACAATCAAGCCGAGGCCTGCCTCCGCAAGATACTCTCGGCAAATCCCAACCACGAGCGGGCCAAGCTCTACCTCAAAGATGTGCTCGGCACCAAAACTATGTACTACGACGAAGACCAGCAGCGTCAGCGCGATCGCCGCACCCAGGTCCTGGAAATACCCGTAACCGACTTCGAGTTGTCGGTCCGCAGCCGCAACTGCCTCAAGAGCATGAGCCTGAACACCCTCGGCGATCTGCTCAAGGTTACTGAGCATGACCTGCTCGGTTACAAAAACTTCGGCGAAACCAGCCTGCGAGAGATCAAGGCCATCTTGGCTCAAAAGGGCCTTACTCTGGGCCAGATGATCGAGGAGCAGGGCCACAGACGCAGGAAGGCCGAGCAAAAGCCCGATGACAAGTCGGAAGTCGCCTCGGCCGGAGCCAGAAATCTGCCCCTCTCGGAGGCGCCCTTCTCCTTCAGGGTACGCAGCTGCCTGGAAAACCTCGGCGCCGCAACCCTCGGCGATGTAGCCGGTTATTCCGAGCAACAGTTGTTGGACTACAAAAACTTCGGGCGGACCTCCTTGGAGGAAGTCAAGCTCTGCCTGGCTGAGCAGGGTCTAAGTCTGTCCGAAGAGTCCAGCCCCGAAGACTCCTGACGGGTGGGCCCGCCACTTGGAGACATAATGAATCTTGCCGAGCTTAGCAGTGGTCCCGGTTGCACGGTTGGGCTCGGTCTTGAAGGTTCTCTGAAAAAAACCCGTCGGATCAGTTCACCACCGCCGCTGTCGTTCTGCCTGGCTGTGCTGGGGATGCTCACCGGCTGCAACGGTTCGGCCCAGCCGCCGCGGGCAAGCCGGGCTGTCCCCGTGCGGTCGGTCCGCGTCAAACTCCTCGAAGATATCAAGCTCCTGGACGTCGCCGTCTCCGGGGCCTATGTCATTACCAATGACCAGAACAATATTCTCCGGCGCTCCTCGTCGGGCGGGCTCCTCAAGCTCCGCCGAGCAGATGAAGGAATCCTGGTTAACGGCCGGTTGCTGGCTCGAAAGAGCCTGTACATCAAGCCCACATCTTTCACCACCATCCAGGTAGCCGGCCAGAAGTACCGCGGATATCTGCGAATGCTGATAAACCAGCACGGCTCACTGTTAGCCATCAATCACGTGCCCCTGGAACCCTACATAGCCAGTGTCCTCGGGGGCGAGCTTCCTTCTTATTTTCATTCCCAGGCCTTTCGAGCCCAGGCCGTGGCTGCCAGGAGCTACGTGCTCCACAGGATGCTCAACACCAATCGCGGTGATTGGGACGTCTCCGCCGGTCCGGCCAGCCAGGTCTACGGCGGTCTGAACAGCGAGACCGACATGACCACCCGGGCCCAGCGCAAAACACGCGGGCAGGTTCTGGTTTACCGCAGCGGCGGACGGGAGCAAGTCCTTTGCGCCTTCTATTCCTCCACCTGCGGCGGCGGCACCCAGGCCGTCTGGGAAGTGAAGAAAGGTTTTCCCCACATCGAGCCGCTGGCCGGGGTCAAGATAGACCTCTGCCAGGCCAGCCCCTACTATACTTGGGAAAAGCGCGTCTGGTCCAAGACGGATCTGCGCCGGGCCCTGCTCGCGAAGCTCGGCCCCAGGAACACTAGTCTTGCCCGCCTCGGGCCGATCAAAACCCTGCAGGTTTCCCGCTGGACCGACGGAAAGCGAGCCCGTCAAGTCACCGTTGTCGATCAGCGGGGCCGCAAAGCCGTGGTATCAGCCGAACAACTGCGCCAGGCCTTGCAGTTGCGCAGTACCTGGTTTCGCATAGAGAATCGCCCACAGGAGATCTGGTTCACCCATGGCCGCGGCTGGGGACACGGAATGGGCATGTGCCAGTTCGGCGCCGAAAAAATGGCTCAACTGGGCTATGACTACAAGAAAATCCTCGCGACTTATTATCCCGGCTCTGAATTGGTCCGCTTTTACTAACCGTCCGCTGGACCTTCTCAATAACGCCGGGCGAGTTTCGCTGGTGTAGCCTCTAAATTGAAGGGTGAATGAGTCTTTGAGAAAGAGGAGTTGACGGCGGGAATGACATTCTCTGTGGCTTTGTCTTTTCTTCTTCGTGCCCTTGCTACTCTGCGAAGTAGCTTTCGCTACGAAGCACGAGTCGTGTACTTCGTGGTAAAAGTAACGCTAGGATTGCACCGCCTCAATGATCTTGTCCAGATCATCGGCTACCACCACGGGGCGATTGGCAAGATTAGCTCGCTTCACGCCTACCCGTTGATATTTTTCTATCTCGCCGAGATTTACTTCGGTGTGGTAATCCACTGTTACATTTGGGTCCTTCAAAGCGTGTCCTGTCAGGATGCAGACCACCCGCTCGTTTTTGCCGATGATACCTTCGCCCCGCAACTTGCGCAGCCCGGCTACCGAGGCCGCCGAAGCCGGCTCACAGCCCAGCCCGATCCGCCCGACTATGGCCTTGGCGTCCAGAATCTCTTCATCACTGACCGTCCGCACCAGCCCGTTGCAGACATGCAAGGCCCGGAGGCACTTGCGCAGGTTCACCGGCCGATTGATCTCGATAGCGCTGGCTAGTGTCTTGGCCCAGCGGCGCTCGCTGTCCATCTGCTCGAAGAATCTCTTCTCCAACTCAGGATCGCACCGCCCGTCGTTCCACTTCATTTTTTCCTGTTCAACCAGCCGGTAGAGCGTATCAGCCCCGGCGGCATTGATAATTGCCATCCGTGGCGCTCGCTCGATGAGCTTGAGTTGCTCCAGCTCCATAAAGGCCTTGCCGAAGGCGCTGCTGTTGCCTAAGTTGCCGCCGGGAACCACTATCCAGTCGGGCACTTGCCAGTTGAGACCTTCGAGCACCCGGTACATGATGGCCTTTTGCCCTTCCAGCCGGAAGGGATTGATCGAATTCATCATGTACAGGCCCAGCCGCTCGGCCACTTGCTGAACCCGCTGCATACACACGTCGAAATCCCCTTCGATCTGAATGGTTTTGGCCCCGTAATCCAGGGCCTGGGCAAGTTTGCCGTAAGCGATCTTGCCCGATCCGATAAAGGCCACCGCCTGCATCCCGGCCGCCGAGGCGAACATGGCCACCGCCGCCGAGGTATTGCCGGTCGAGGCGCAGGCCACGCTCTTGGCCCCCACCATGCGGGCATGGGTGAAGGCCCCAGCCATGCCGTTATCCTTGAACGAGCCGCTGGGATTAAGCCCTTCGTATTGCAGAAATATGTTCGGCGGCTCGATATCCACGTAATCAGCCAGGGCCCGAGCGTTCTGCAAAATGGTTTGGCCCTCTCCCAGGCTCACCATATCCTGCTCCGGGGCGAACTTCAGCAGTTCCCTGAAACGCCAGACCCCTGAAAAGTTCAGCCGCTCATTGCGTTGGGGCCAACGCTTGGCAAAGGCCTTCATTCGCCGGGGCACCGGGATGAGCTTCCATTGATAGCTGACGTCCATCAGCCCTGTGCACTTGGGGCAGGCGAAGGTTTGATCCTGGATATCCGCTCTTGCCCCGCACGCTGGATTGATGCATTCCTGCCAAG
>DAOVKO010000209.1 GCA_030631725.1 Actinomycetes bacterium
CCTTTCACTGCTGGGCCCACCCATCAGCACGGTTACGGCAAGCGACTGGGAGGTGTCCTTGTGGAAGATTGACTCTTGCCGTTCGGCTTGTTGGGGCTTTATGGTTTGAGTTGTGCTCACGAGGATATGCCTTGGATTGTGCGACTTTGGCGCGGCAGTTACCACATCTCCAGCTCGAGCTCCAATTGGACTTCGAATTTTTCCTGGACCTTGCGGCGCATGAGGGTGATGAGCTCCTGGACGTCGGAGGCCTTGGCCGAGGTGTCGACGACGATGAAGTTGGCGTGGACGGGCGAAACCACGGCCCCCCCGATGCGCTTGCCCTTCAAGCCGACCTGATCGACAAGGGCCCCGGCGGAAAGGCCCCGGGGATTGCGGAAGACGCAGCCGGCGCTCTTGTTGGCCAAGGGCTGAGTGTTCTTCTTGTATATCCACATCTGCTTGGCTTGGCGGAGGACGCGCTGGGGGTCGTCGGCTTCGAGGTCGAAGCAGGCCTGGAGGATAAACTTGGCGGCTATATTGGTGCGCCTGTAGCCGAAGACGAGCTCATCTTTGCCCCGGCGATAAATCCTGCCGGCGCCGTCCATGACCTCTAAGGAGCTGATGGATGCACCAACATCGCCGAAGCGACCGCCGGCATTCATGCGTACTGCACCGCCGAGCGTGCCGGGGATTCCGACCAGGCACTCCAGGCCGCTGAGCCCAGCCCGGATGCAGTGGCGGACAAGGCGGGGCAAATCGGCACCGGCGGCAACTGTAACGCGGGTGTCGTCGATGTCTATGCTGGTGAAGCAGTCGGCCCCTAGATGGATTACGGCGGCGTCAAGACGTTTGCTGAGGACCAGCAGGTTGGCCCCTTGGCCGAGGACCTTTATGGTCAGCTCGTTTTCCCGGCAGCGCTTGACGACCTCGGCCAACTCTTCTCGGCTGCGCGGAGTGATGAAGTAGCGTGCGGGGCCACCGATACCCAACCAGCAGTGGTCGGCCAGGGGCTCATCACGCTTGACTATCTGATCCAAGCCAGCGAACAATTTCATCAGCTATTTCCCAAACTCTTCCAGCCCCCATGGTTATTACCAGGTCGCCCGGCTCGAGCTTGCTCTTGAGGTGCCTGACGATCTGGCCGAATTTGCCGAGGTAAACGGCTCGGCCTCCGTTGGCACTTATATGGTCCACCAGGTCTTTGCTGGAGATGCTGGCGCGTTCGGCCTCACTGTCGCGAACAAAGTAGATGTTCGGGACGACCACGAAGTCGGCGCTTCCGAAGCTGGCTGCAAAGTCTTTGAGCAAAAATCGTGTGCGGCTGTGCTGGTGAGGCTCGAAGACACACCAGAGCCGCTTGGGCTGGACCATCTGGCGGGCAGCCTTGAGGGTAACCTGTATTTCGGTTGGATGGTGAGCATAATCATCCATCACGGTTATTCCACTCAGAGAAGCTTTGAACGTGAGGCGCCGCCGGGCTCCGGAAAAGCTTAACAGGGCCGGGGCCATCTGTTCGGGTTTGACGCCCAGATGATCGCACACGCAGACCGCTGCCAGGGCGTTATAAACGTTGTGAATGCCCCCGATGCGGAGCTGGAAGCTGCCGTAGCGATGCCCCTCCTGGAGGACGTCGAATTTGAAGCGGCCCAATTCGGACGTCAGGTTGGTTCCCTGCCAGGCGGCCCGCCTGCTCAGACCGAACGTCGTTATGGGGGCTTCGACGCCCTGCGTGGCCCGCTTGACGCTGCGGTCCTCTTCCTTGGTCACCAGCAGTCCGCCAGCCGGAACCAGAGAGGCAAAGCTGTGAAAGGCTTCCTCGATCTGCCCCAGGTCCTTGTAGCAATCCAGGTGGTCCTCTTCGATGTTGAGGATGACCCCAATCTTTGGCGAGAGGTTCAGGAAGGAGCGGTCGTACTCGCAGGCCTCGGCCACGAAGACGTCGGAGTCTCCGACGGCGGCGCTGCCGCCCAATTGTTCGGCGGTAGCTCCGACGACGAAAGTCGGGTCTAGTCCTGCACAGCGGAGGATATAGGCTATCAGAGCGGTGGTGGTGCTTTTGCCGTGAGTGCCAGCCACGGCCGCAGCCCGCAGACCTTTCATACAGGTGCCAAGCATCTGGGCGTACTTTACCACGGGGGTGCCTCTCCTCTTGGCTTCGAGGACTTCGGGATTATCCGGCTTGATAGCTGCGGAGATGACCAAGGCGTCTGTTTGGGCCGGAACGTGGCCGGGCCGATGGCCCATGATCACGGGAATGCCCAGGTGCTTTAGCCTTTCGGTGGCGGGGCTGCTGAGGCAGTCTGAGCCGCTTACTACTGCTCCATGGCGGTTGAGCAGCTCAGCCAGGCCGCGCATACCCTCGCCGCCTATGCCCACCATGTGGAGTTGCTTACCAGCCAGGGCAGCGGCGCCGGATCGTGACTTTTCGTTAATCTCGCTAGTGGAAACCGCCATATCTGCATATTAGTGGAGCGATCGTGTGGCGTCAAGTACGAAGCGTTATCTTGGTTGTTTATCGGTCAGTTTTACTTGATCTCTTGAATGGAGCAGGCGGCGGAGGAGCTGCCGGCGATGGCGGGGGTTTGAAGTGCCCCCCGGGATAAACCCGTGGGCTAAACATAAGATGTATTGGAGTGGGAATGAGAGAAAAAGGCAGGCTTGTTTTTCGCCCTGGGTCCCCCCACGATGGGCCAATCACAAGGACCGGCCCATCGTGCCCCAGGGCATTCCGGGCGCCGACTCGGCCGATTCCCCTCTTGGATTATCGGCGGCGGGTTTTGGCTTGTCGAGGCCAGCTGTGACAGCGCTGTGTCACAGGTAGGGAAGAAAGGCGTTTTTTGGGGTCCATTCCCAGGTTATTGGGGCTGTGAGCCTATTGCTTGGGCTGTTGGTAGAGCTTGAGTGCCTGGGCTTATAATCCTGCCGGAATGCACTTGACACAGACGTCTGGGCTGCCTAGAATCGATAGATTGTGTGAGCCGATAGAACGTGTCGATCCTTCGGGGGATGTGCGAGCCAAAAGTCCGGTCCCCGAAAGCCTTTTACAAACGAGGTGATTTTGACTGAGTTAGCGGGAAAAACCATTTTGCTCGTCGATGACGACCCCGAGATCCGCCAGTCTATCGAAGCTGCTCTGGCGCCTTCTGGGGCCCAGTTGCTGATCGCCGATAATGGTAATGCTGCGGTTGAGCTGACCTTGGAGAAATCTCCGGACCTGGTCATCCTGGACATGATGCTCCCCAAGCGGAGCGGGTTCCTGGTCCTGGAAAAGATCAAACGCGGCAAAAGCAAGGGCCAAAAGCCGTTGGTGGTAATGATTACCGCCAACACCGGTCAGCGTCACAAGACCTATGCCCGGACCCTGGGCGTGGATGACTACCTGCTCAAACCCTTCCACATGGACCGTTTACTGGAGTCGGTGAAGCGGCTACTCGGCCCGGAAGAGGAGTCCTAGACCGGGCGGTTGGGTTGAATGAGCAGGGGGGGGTAGATTCCACTTGCCAGCTGCCGGAAGGGCCCGGTATAATAGCTTCGACTAGGCCGCTGTGGAAGTGTTGTCTGTGTATATGGAGTCAGTGAGGCAATGACTGTTGCTCAGTTGCGCAAAAAGAAAATCGTGGAAGAATTCGGAAGACACGAGTCGGATACGGGTTCGGCTGAGGTCCAGGTGGCAATCCTGACTGAGCGAATCAACCAGTTAGCCGATCACCTGAAGAGCCACAAAAAGGATTTTTCCTCCCGGCGAGGTTTGCTTAAGCTGGTTGGCAAAAGGTCTGCGCTTCTCAAGTATTTGATCAGGAGTAATGTAACACGCTATCGTCAGGTCAAAGCAAAGTTAGGGCTGCGAAAATAGACTTCTCTTGCCGATGTTGGTTA
>DAOVKO010000083.1 GCA_030631725.1 Actinomycetes bacterium
ATCGGCAACGGCATCAGCCTGATTATCATGGCCGGCATCGTCTCCAGATTGCCTAATGCTTTCGTCACTATTTATGCCAAGTGGGATCCCAGCATTGGTGCTTCCGGTGACGCCATTGGCGTTGGCAAGCTCATCTTCTTGGTCTTATCCTTCGTTTTTGTCGTCGCCGGGGCCATCCTTATTACCCAGGGCCAGCGACGAATCCCCATTCAGCAGGCCAAGGTTACTCGCGGACGCCGAATCTACGGAGGCCAGAGGCACTATTTGCCTTTGCGCGTCAATCACGCCGGCGTTATACCCATCATCTTTGCCGTAAGTTTGATGATGTTTCCTGCTATGATTTTTGGTGCCATAGCCTCCCGCTGGGACAACAGCGTTATCAGTTTCCTGGCCGGGGACTTCGTCGAACATCGTTATCTCTACAATCTCATGTATATCTTATTGATTTATTTCTTTGCCTATTTCTGGACCACGGTCCAGTTTCAGCCCAAGGAGATGGCCAAGAACCTCCGCGACTACGGCTCTTTCATTCCCGGACTGCGACCCGGCCGACGCACCGCCGATTACCTCGAGCAGGTTATGGAACGCATCACTTACGTCGGGTCCTCCTTCTTGTGCGTCGTCGCCGTCCTGCCCATGGTAATCCATCAGATGCTCGAGATTCCTTTCGTCATCTCCGCATTCCTGGGCGGCACCGGTTTGTTGATTGTTATCTCCGTGGCCTTGGATTTAGTCAATCGCATTGAAGCCAGCTTGATCATGAGAAACTACGAAGGTTTCCTCGGCGACTCCGCTGGCAGAATAAGGGGAGCCTACTGATGAGGTTGATTCTTTTGGGACCTCCCGGCGCCGGCAAGGGCACCTTGGCTGGGCGCTTGACTGACTGCTTGTCTGTGCCTCACTTGTCCAGTGGAGACATCCTCCGCGCCCAAGTCCGCCAGGGCAGCGACTTGGGCCCAGCCCTGCAGAAATACATGGAGTCCGGCCAACTGGTCCCTGATGATCTTATTGTCAAGGTCATGATTTCCAGGGTAACCCAGCCCGATTGTGCCGCTGGGTTTATACTTGACGGCTTCCCGCGAACTCTTCCCCAGGCCCAGGCCCTCAATGACCAGCTGACCGAGGTCCAGGCCCCCATCGACATGGTCATTTATCTCGACGCCGGCGAGCAGGTTATAATTTCACGCTTGGCCGGACGTCGCGTTTGTCCGCTTTGCGATGCCAACTATCACATCGAGACCATGCCGCCGGCCACCAGTGGAAAGTGTGACCGTGATGGTACCGATCTGCAGGCCAGGCCCGACGATGCCCCCCAGGTGATTCGTACTCGCCTCCAGGAGTATAGCCGGTTGACTGAGCCCTTGTTGGAGTATTATGGTACGGCTGGCCGATTCGCTCGCCTCGATGGCAACAAAGACATCGAAGAGGTATTCGGGCAGGCCCAGGAAGTTTTGACCAAAACTTTTGGTTGCGTTGATGAGCTATAGAGGCTGCTTATGCCTATTATTCTAAAATCTGCCCGGGAATTAGGCCTGATCCGACAGGCGTGTGAGCTGGTGGTCGAGGTCCTCGACCAGTTGGCTTGCAAGGCGGCTCCGGGAGTTACCACGGCCGAGCTGGACGCCTTGGCTGCCGAGCTGACCCGCCGGGCCGGGGCTCAGCCCTTGTTTACGGGCGTGCCCAATCCCCATGGCAAGGCCGCCTTCCCCGCTGCTATTTGTGCCAGTCGCAACAATGTTCTCGTTCACGGCATCCCTGATGAGAAGCCCCTGCTTGACGGGGACATCTTGAGTATTGATTTTGGCGTCCGCTTGGATGGCTATTGTGGCGATGCCGCCATCACCCTTATGATCGGAAACGTCAGCCCCCAGGCTAAACGCCTCGTCCAGACTACCAGGGACGTCTTGAAGTTGGCTGTTGAGAACTGTCACCCTCATCGACGTTGGTTTGAGGTGGCCGAAATCATGGATTCCTTTGTCAAAAAGGCTGGTTTCACTATTGTTCAGGACTTTGTCGGCCACGGCATCGGACTCGATATGCACGAAGACCCGCGCGTACCCAACTTCGTGGACCCTAATGGCGGCGATTTCGTCTTGGAGCCCGGTTTGGTCATAGCCATCGAGCCTATGGTCAATGCCGGCAGCAAAAAGGTCAAGACTCTCAATGACGGCTGGACCGTCCGCACCGCCGATTCCAAGTTCTGCGCCCATTTTGAGCATACGGTGGCCATCACCGAAGATGGCCCGGAGGTATTGACGCCCGTTCGATGTCTAAGCGAGATTTGTTGATGGCCAAACAGGAAGCAATTCGGGTGGATGCCGTTGTCAAGCAGGCCCTGCCCAACGCCAGGTTCAACGTCCAGTTGCCCAACGGGCATATGGTCTTGGCTCACGTTTCCGGAAAGATGAGGATGCATTTTATCCGCATCCTGCCCGGAGACGAAGTAACCGTCGAGCTTTCCCCTTATGACCTCACCAGAGGCCGAATTGTCTTGAGGAAGTAAACCCTGATAGCCCGGAACAGCCGTGGCATTTTGATTGTGGAAATGGTATCATGAAGGTCCGTAGTTCAGTCAAGCGTATCTGTGAGAATTGCAAAATCGTCCGCCGCAAGGGCGTCGTGCGGGTCATTTGTACCAATCCCCGCCACAAGCAGCGGCAGGGAAAATGATCTTCTCGAGTTAGGCCCTTCGGCCGGGAGCGTCTTATGCCTCGTATTGTCGGTGTTGATGTCCCCAACGATAAGCGGATTGTCGTGGGCTTGACCTATATCTTTGGTATCGGGCCTTTCTCGGCCGAGCAGATTCTCAAGGAAGCCCAGGTTAACCCCGAGGCCCGCGGCAAAGACCTCTCCGAAGACGAAGTTTCACGCATTACTGGCGTCTTGGATCGCTCTTACGTCGTCGAGGGACAGCTTCGCCGACAGGTTTCTCAGAACATCGCCCGCTTGCGCGACATTGGCTGCTATCGTGGCATTCGCCACCGCCGGGGTCTTCCGGTTCGCGGCCAGAATACTCAAAGCAACGCCCGCACTCGAAAGGGACCCAGAAAGACCGTCGCCGGAAAGAAAAGCGTTAAGGGGCGTCATTAAACTTACTTGCTACCCTGGCCTGCGGTTTCTTGCCGCTGGTCGCGGGGATTGATCACAGAAAGGCCAATGCTTATGGCTAAAGGAAAACCCAGGTCCGGTAGACGCCGTACTCGCCGTTCGGTTTCCAGAGGTATAGCTCACATTAGTGCCACCTTCAACAATACTATCATTACCATCACCGACGTCAATGGTGACACTATTTGCTGGAGTTCTGCCGGTACCGTTGGTTTCAAAGGAGCACGCAAGAGTACGCCTTTCGCCGCACAGCGGGCTGCCGAAAGATGCGCCAACGAAGCAAAAAAGTACGGTATCGTCGAGGTCGAAGTCCGGGTCAAAGGCCCCGGTTCCGGAAGGGAGTCAGCCGTTAGTGCTTTGCAGGCCGCTGGCCTGCGCATACAGACCATCGAGGACGTCACCCCCCTGCCCCACAACGGCTGCCGACCGAAGAAAAAACGACGGGTCTAGGACCAGTAACCAATAGCCAATGGTAATAACCAATAAACACTCTAATGTTCCGACCTTCGCTTGGGCAGTTTTACAATTATGGAGTTCCGCGAGATATGGCTAGAAACCTTGGCCCACAGTGTCGTCTCTGCCGCCGCGAGGGTATAAAACTCTTCCTTAAGGGAACCCGTTGTGACACCGCTAAGTGTCCCATTGAGCGGCAGGGGCGTAATAATCCCCCTGGCGTCCACGGCTGGAGACGCAGCCGTGACTCGTCATACTCAATACGTTTACGCGAGAAGCAGAAGGTGAAACGCTATTACGGTGTTCTCGAACGCCAGTTCCGCGGATATTTCGCCCAGGCCGCCAACCAGAAACGCAACACCGGCGCCGCTTTGTTGAGTCTTTTGGAACGCCGTTTGGATAATGTCGTCTTCAAGAGCGGTTTCACCGTCTCCCGGCGGGCCTCGCGTCAGTTGGTCAATCATGGCCACATTTACGTCAACGGCCGCAAGGTCGACATCCCCAGTTACCTGGTCAGGCCCGCAGATAAGATCACCGTAAAGCCGGCTGAAAAATCTGCCAAGCAGGTTACCGAACAAGTGCAGATCAACAAGGGGCGTCCTCTGCCGGCCTGGCTGTCCTTGGACGAAGCTGCTCCGCAGATTACCGTCTTGGCCATGCCTACACGTGATGACGTCCAAATTCCTGTGGAAGAACATCTCATTGTTGAGTTGTGTTCCATGTAATTATACGGAGGCTTCGGTATGCAAATCAGATGGCGAGGCTTGGAACTTCCCACTATGGTCCGCCTCGACACGGACACAGCCAATGATACTTACGGCTTGTTTGTTGTTGAGCCTTTTGAACGTGGCTTTGGCGTCACGGTGGGCAACAGTTTGCGACGCATTCTCCTCAGCAGCATTGAGGGCAGTGCCGTCACTTGGGTCAAAATCGAGGGCGTCTCCAACGAGTTCACCACCATCCCCGGTGTCCTGGAGGACGTTACCGACATTATCCTCAACGTCAAGAACATTGTGGTCAAGTCACACGCTGACCAGCCCAAGCTCATGAAGCTTTCTGGCAAAAAGAAGGGACCCTTGACTGCCGCAATGATCGAGGCCGACCCTGCTCTGGAGATTTTCAATCCCCACCAGGTCATTGCCACCATAGCCAAGAATAATGTCGCTTTCAACATGACCATGGAGGTCCGCCGGGGCCGCGGCTACCTACCCGCCTCCGAGAATACCGACCCTGAACAGGAGATTGGCGTTATCCCTGTGGATTCGCTTTTCTCCCCCGTCAAACGCGTCCGTTACAGCATCGAGAACACCCGTGTCGGACAGCGGACAAACTATGACCGTCTCAAGCTGGAAATCTGGACTGACAGCACTATCTCACCCGAGTTGGCCCTCGTCGAGGGCGGGAAAATACTCCGCAAACACTTGAATCCTTTCGTCCAGTATTTCGAGTTAGGGCACGAATTGGCCGCACCCATTGAGGAAACTGCCAAGGAAAAGGCCGCCCAGATTCTCGCCAAGCGCCAGGCCCTTTTGGCCAAACCGGTCAGCGAGCTGGAAATGGGCGTCCGGGCTACCAACTGTCTCCAAGCCGCCAAAATCCGCACCGTTGAGGAGTTGGTTGCCCTTAATGATGCCGATCTGCTCAAGGTACGCAGCTTCGGAAAAACCAGCCTCCGCGAAGTAAAACGCAAGCTCGCCGACATGGGACTTTCCTTGGCTATGACCGACGAAGAGCTCGAGACTGTTCCTCTCGGCACCGAGTCCGAATAGATTTGGCACAAATTACGCCGGAAAATTGT
This sequence comes from Actinomycetes bacterium, assembly GCA_030631725.1. Classification (GTDB taxonomy): domain Bacteria; phylum Planctomycetota; class Phycisphaerae; order JAACET01; family JAACET01; genus JAACET01. The sequence goes on from DAOVKO010000083.1 coordinate 5,357, forward strand.
TTTGACGCAGGTTCTCAGAAGGATGAAGAAACAAAATTAAACGCAGATTTCGCGGATTCTGCTGAATCATAAAGAAACTATTAAAATCTGCGAAATCAGCGTCAAAAAAACTCTTAGCTGTGTGCGTAGTCTGCGTCAAGATTTATGAGGTATAGCCTGATGCGACATCGTTTTGCTCACCGCAGATTGAACAGGACCAGCGCTCACCGTCGGGCCCTGCGGCGCTCTTTGGTCTCTAATCTCATCGAGCACGAGAGTATTGTTACCACCTTGCCCAAGGCCAAGGAGGTCAAGGCCTTTGCCGAGAAGCTTATTACTTTGGCCAAGCGCGATACCCTCAGTGCTCGCCGCCGGGCCATTGCCTTGCTCAACGAACGCCGCATCGCCGATGAGGACGCCCAGCAGCCGACCATTATCTCCAAGCTCTTTAAGGTGTTGGGCCCACGCTTCGCCGATCGCCCCGGCGGTTACACTCGAATTGTCCGTTTGGCCCGGCGGCGCCTGGGCGATGGTTCTGCCAAAGCCGTTCTGCAGTTCGTCGATCAGGCTATAGCCTCTACCGGCGTGCGGGCTCGGCGGACCACCAAGTCCGGTCATTCTAGGCCGACCTCCGCAAAACCCTCTGCCGGAGTCCCAAGGCCCGCCGCCGAAGCTGCCATAGAGTCTGTCGCCGATACTGAGTCTAAATCCTCCGACCCGGATCAGTCCGACACTCATACCGCCCAGACCCCCGAGTCGGATTCTTCGAAGACGCAGCCCCAGGATGCCGAACCGCAGGAGTAGTCTAAACAATTTCTGGTGGGATTATGGCACTGACCGCAGCACCATTGGCCGTTATGTTCATCTGGCTCTCGGCCTTATTCAGTGCTCCGCAGTTTTTCCAACAGCTCTTCATGAATGTCTATGTTGTGGTCTTGGGCGTCGTGGTACTTTACGGATTCCATCGCTACCTGCTCATCTTTGTTTACTATCGCCACCGCCGCAAGTATCCCAAACCTGCCAGTCATTTCCACAAGCTCCCCGCCGTCACTGTTCAGCTTCCCATGTTCAATGAGAGGTACGTCGTCCAGCGAGTCATCGAAGCTACCTGTGCCATCGAATATCCTCGCGATAAGTTGCAGATTCAGATCCTCGACGACTCCACCGACGACACCGTCCGGATCGGCCAGGAATGTGTACGACGTATGGCTCTGGCTGGCCACAATATCTCCTATTTGCATCGCGATCATCGCCACGGATTCAAAGCCGGTGCTTTATCCGACGCTTTATCCCAAGCTACCGGAGAGTTTGTGGCCATCTTTGATGCCGACTTTCTGCCCGAGCCCGATTTTCTTCGCCGCACTATTCAATATTTTACTGACCCCAAAGTCGGCCTCGTCCAGACCCGCTGGGGCCATATTAACCGCGACAGCTCGCTTTTGACCAAGAGCCAAGCAATGCTCCTCGACGGCCACTTCATTATCGAGCACATCGCCCGTAATCGTTCCGGACGCTTTATGAGCTTCAACGGCACCGCCGGAATCTGGCGGAAGAGCTGTATCCAAGATGCTGGCGGCTGGCACTGGGACACCCTCACTGAGGACCTCGACCTCTCATATCGTGCCCAGCTGGGCGGGTGGAAGTTCGTCTATTTGCCCGAGGTAATCTCCCCCGCCGAACTCCCTCCGGATATGAACTCTTTCAAAATCCAGCAATTCCGCTGGACCAAGGGCGCCGTCCAGACCGCCAAGAAGATGCTCCCCGCTGTTCTGCGTGCCCCTCTCCCCCTCAAGGTCAAAGTCGAAGCCTTTTTCCATTTGACCAACTGGGTGGTTTATCCCTCCATGGTTTTGTTGACTTTATTGCTCTTTCCCGCTTTTCTCATCAAGCTCAGTCCTTTCAAAGATGGAGCCCCTGGTCAGATCCTGTTTGACCTGACCGTATTCAATTTAGCTACTGTTTCGGTTACTATTTTTTATCTCTGTAGCCAGTACGAAATCTACTGCTCCTGGCGAGATAAACTCAAATATCTGCCCTTCCTAATGTCCTTGGGGATAGGCATTTGCCTCAATAATGCCAAAGCCGTTCTTGAGGGCTTGTTCGGCAGGCGTAGCGAGTTCATCAGCACTCCCAAGTTCGGCCTGACCAGTCCCCACGATACCTCTTGGAAGACAAGGACTGCCCGCCCTGGCCGAAAGTTCACACTCCTGCCCTTTGTCGAGCTTCTTTTCGGCCTCTATCTGGTCGCCTGTATCGTTGGCAGTCTGGTCCGTTACGGACAGATTACTATTTCCATCCCCTTCCTGCTGCTGTTCATGGCTGGTTACTTCTACGTCGGCATTGCCACTCTGCGCAGCCTCTATGCTGCCCGTGCCCGAGCCAAGCAGCTTCCCGAGCCCAAGCCCAAGCTCCCCCGCACCATCACCCTGCCTGCCGAACCATTGCCTGGAGGACTGAAGATCTCCCCCGAGTCTTCGGCTGAAACTGCTGGACTACCCGCCCGCTGAGTGTTCTTTAGACTCGACGTAAGTGCCGCTCTGGCAATAACTAATAGCTAATAACTAATGACTGATAATTAATAATCATCCCCGCACCAGCTCTACCACTTATCCCCCGGCAGAGAATATTGATTGCCTCCCTCCAGCCTGCCTATTCTTCTTCCTCCTCCGGTAACGGATGGTCTTTTGTCTCATAGCCCGCCGGCAGCTTGGGCAGCTTGAAAACTTTCTTATTCATTTTCTTATTAACCCGTAGTTTGCTCATATCTGCTGTGAAGATATCTCCCGAGTCGTTCTCCCACTGCGAGCGCAGCGGCAAACACCTTGGCTCTTCCAACCAAAACTCCAGCCGCGTATGCGACATCGCCAACTCCGTGCCCTTCCGCGGCAGAAGTTTCAAATGCACCGTCTTGATCTTGGCTGGGTCCGTCTTCTCGTTCGCCTCTATCAGCGAGACCTCAAACTTTTTCAGCACCTCCTCTGCCTTTTGTCCTATCAGTATCGGCAAAGGACTCTTGCCTATCCGCATCAGGTCTTTGCTCTGCTGTCCCGGGCGCGTGTACTGATAACGGTCTTCGCGTTTGCCCCGTGCCTGCCGGTGTGTCAGCCAACCGTCGGCGAAAACAAAGTCCTCTCGATCCGCACGCGTCCGTCCGTCGTATCGCGTCTTTTCAAAGCTTATCCGAAAGCGTATCTTCTTTTTCTCTTGCTGGTAGTATAGTTTCCCCTCCTTCGTGCTCCGGTCG
>DAOVKO010000202.1 GCA_030631725.1 Actinomycetes bacterium
ATGATGACGGCTCGGCCTTCACATGGTAAATAGAAAGGATCAAAGCCAACCAACTCGCAGAGGCTCTGCGTGGCGGGAGTGACGGGCAGTTTCTCCTCATCGACCTGGACGCCACAAGATGAGCCGGCAATGAGCTCGTTGAGGACCACAGCCAATCCGCCGCGAGTCGGGTCGCGCATGATTCTGATGGAGTTGGCGAATCGCTCGATAATCGGGAGCATCCAGTCGAGTGAGGCGCAGTCGCTGATAAGGTCGGAGTTGTCGAGGAGTTTTTCGCGGTCGTTGAAAACGGCTGAGCCGTGCTGGCCGACCGGGCCGGTAACGATTAGTTTGTCACCTGCTTCCAGAATTTTGGTTTGATAGCCGGCGACGACTTGGCCCAGGGCGGTGGTATTGATATAGACCTTGTCGGCCTGGCCGGGGCCAACCACCTTGGTATCGCCGGTAACGATCTTGACATTGGCAGCGTCGGCAGCCTGGGCCATGGAGTCAACGATGCGCTGGAGCTCGGCGATAGGAAAACCCTCTTCGAGGATGAAGCCGCAACTCATCCAGAGCGGTCTCGCCCCGCAGACGACGAGGTCGTTGATGGTGCCGCAGACGGCCAATTTGCCGATGTCTCCGCCGCTGAAAAAGATGGGCTCGATGACGTGTGTATCGGTGGAAAAGGCATAGTCGCCCCCCGCAAGATCAAGCACTGCAGCGTCGGAGAGTTTCAGTAATTCGAGATTGGTGAAGCGGGGCAGGAAGACTTCTTCGATTAATTGCCGCGATTTGCTTCCGCCGGCGCCGTGAGCAAGGGTTATGGTTTGCATATTGTTACACCGTTATAAACTACGAAATACATAATCATTTGTTATTAGTCATCAGCTATTAGCTATTTGTCATTTAGTCCGATCCCGGAAAAAACGCGGCTAAAGAAAATGGCAAATAACAAATGACTAATGACTGATAGCTAATAACTCTGTCCTTCGTGGCGAGTTGTTTTTAGTTTTTATTCTTCCAGGGCCTGATGCTTATATGCTGCCGCACAGCTTCCTTCGCCCGAGACCATACAGGCCCCGACGGGGTCTTCGGGCGTACAGATCTTGGCAAAAAGTTTGCAGTCGGCCGGTCGAGCCAAGCCCTGTAAGATTTGGCCGCAAATGCAGCCGGGCTTTTCGCGGAGGGGTTCGGGGTTTATCTCCAGAACCGAAGTAATATCCCAACGGCTAAATTCATCTCGGAGGCGCAGGCCGGAGGCCCGGATGAGTCCGATGCCTCGCCAGTGGTCGTCGATAGCTTGGCAGTGTTTGTCGATCAGAGCCAGGGCTTTGGTGTTACCCTGGCCTCGCACGGCCCGGTGGTATTGGTTTTCGACTTGGCAGCGGCTGTCACGAAGTTGGGCCAGGAGCATGAGGACGGATTGGAGGACGTCGGTGGGCTCGAAGCCGGCAACGACGCAGGGGATGTGGTAGTCGTGGGCGAGGAATTCATACGCCTTTGAGCCGATGATGGTGCTGACGTGGCCGGGGCATATAAAGCCGTCGATGCGGGCCGAGCCGTCCTGGAGCAGGGCTTTCATGGCGGGGGTAACAAGTTTATGAGCGGTGAGCAGGAAAAGATTTTCCAGGCCGTCGGCGTCGGCCTGGAGCATGGAGGCCAGGACAGCCGGGATAGTGGTCTCGAAACCGACAGCTAGAAAAACGACTTTCTTGCTGGGATTGTCCTTGGCCACGGCCAACGCTTCGAGGGGGGAATAGACGATTTTGATCCGGCGGCCCTGGGCCTTTTCCTTTAATAAGGAAGAAGTAGAGCTGGGAACCTTCATGAGGTCGCCGAAGGTGACGAGAAGTACGTCGTTGCGCCGGGCTAGGGCAATGGCTTTGTCGATGTAGGCCAAATCGGTGACGCAGACCGGGCAGCCGGGGCCGGAAAGAAGCTCGATGTTGGCCGGGAGCAGTTGGCGCAGGCCGAAACGGTAGATGGCCACGGTATGAGTGCCACAGACCTCCATCAGCCGATAGGTGCCCTCGGCCGGGGCTACTCGGTGGATGTTCTCAAGCAGACCCTGGGTTAATCGCTTGTCCCGGAATTTCACCAGAAAGTTCTGCATACTCCTGGAGGACCTTTAGGGTTTTGAGGGCTTCCTCGGCGTCGAGGATTTCGATGGCAAAGCCGGCGTGGACGAGGACGTAATCGCCGACCTTTACATTGTCAAGGAAATCCAGTCGGGCACGGTACTCTCCACCGGGCACAGAAGCACGGGCGACGGGGCCTTCGATGGATTCAATCTTCATGGGGATGGCTAAGCACATTATTTATGGTCCTCGCCTTGAAGGATCATGCCCGCCAAGACGGCCTGGCCGAGCGCTATGCCGCCGTCGTTGGGCGGCGTGAGGGTATTAGCATAAACATCGAAGCCGGCCTGGGCCAGTAGTCTTTTGAGCCGGGAGTGGAGAAAGTTGTTTTGGAATACGCCGCCGGTGATGACGACTTTTGTTATGCCGGTGTCAGCGGCGAGTGCAGATACGAGGTCCAGGCAGAGCTGGATGATGGTGTGGTGAAACCGGGCGGCGATGAGGCCATGGGCCACGCCCCCAGTCAGGTCATCGACAATGGCCTTTATGGTGGGAGTGAAATCGGGCAGATAACAATCGCGGTCGTCGCGGGGCAGGGTGTATGGATAGGGTCGCCAATCGCAATCGGTCATGGCCATCTCCAGAGTGACGGCGGCCTCGCCTTCGAAGGTGTTGAAATGGCAAAGGCCCAAAAGAGAACTGACGGCATCGAAGAGCCGGCCACAACTGGAGGTGAGCGGTGAGTTGATTCGGCTGTCAATGAGTTTGTCGATGCCGGGGAGCTTGGAGCTGAATTCTTCGAGCATGGGCAGGGGCAGCTTGCGGTATTCGGGGCCGAAGGTTTTTTTTAGATATGACACGGCCATCCGCCAGGGCTCTTTGACGGCTAGTTCTGAGCCGGGCATGGGCAGATAATCAAAATGGGCCACGCGTCGGAGGTTTGGTAATCGGCCGACGAAAACTTCGCCGCCCCAGACGCAGTTGTCCGGTCCGAAGCCGCTGCCGTCAAATGATAGGCCGATGATCTGCTCGTTCAAGGCCTGATGTTCGGCAAGGCAGCCAGCGATGTGGGCTTCGTGGTGCTGGATGGGGATCTTTCGAGGAGCAGACATGGCCTGGGCGAAGTTGGTGGTTTGATAATGGGGATGCAGGTCGTGGGCGACGGCGGCGGGCTCGAAGGAGAGGAGATCACCGAGGTGCTCGAGGGTCTGCTGGAAAAACTCGTAGGCCTGGGGGTTGTCCATGTCGCCAAGGTGCTGGCTGAGCAGGGCCTTGTCGGCCTTGAGAAAACAGATGGTGTTTTTCATCTGGCCGCCGACGGCCAGGACGGAGGGGAAGTTGGCCGGTAAGGGTATGAGCTGAGGGGTATAGCCTCGGGAGCGGCGGAGCAGTTGGGTCTGGCCGTCGATTATGCGGGCAACCGAGTCGTCGCAGCGATAACGGATCGCCCGATCGTGGCTGAGGAAGTAATCGGCAATGGTGGACAATTTGGCAAAAGCCTGCTCGTTGTCGGCGATGATGGCTTCCTCAGCGATGTTGCCGCTGGTCATTACCAAGGGAGGCGAATCGGGCAAGAGTAAATGATGAATAGCCGTGTAGGGGAGCATGAGGCCGAGGTAATTGTTGTTGGGGGCAACCTGGTCAGAAACGGGGGAGTCGAGCAGGCGCTGCAGCAAGACAATGGGGCTGGCCGGATCGTTGAGCAGTTGGGCTTGGCGATCATCAACGCGGCAGATTTGGCGGGCCTGTTCCAGAGAAGCAACCATAAGGGCAAAGGGCTTGCGGCCGCGGCCTTTGCGCCGGCGAAGCTCAGCGACGGCTGAAGCATTAGTGGCATCGCAGGCAAGATGGAAACCGCCCAAGCCCTTTATGGCGACTATCTTGCCGGCCTTGAGGAATCGG
>DAOVKO010000172.1 GCA_030631725.1 Actinomycetes bacterium
AGGAAGTGTGCTATTCGTATCAACCAGGGGCAGGTTCAACCGGGCGCAACCCGCCGGACCTAGTCCGCCATGGTAATAGCTTCGACGGGGCACTCATCGACACAGACACCGCAGTCGGTGCAAAGACTCTCATCAACAACAGCCTTATCGTCGCACTTGATGGCCTCGGCTGGACAAGTATCAACGCAGGCCTCACAGGCTGTGCAGGCATCGGGGTCAACTTTTGCTGGCATTTTTCGACCTTTCTTCTCTTGACAATCCGACAGAAAAACTAAACTTTTCCACCAGCCGCCGCGCCAAACCCCACACGGCAACCAATTAGAACGCAAAGTCTTTTAGGAGCCGACCGGGAGCTTGTCAAGACCTGGCCGACAAAAATTTTCACTGCTGACCGGCCCAAGCCTCTCCGGCCGGGGCGGGATTTGCCTTGACGCTGCTCCGGGGCACCGGGACAATGGCCGGGGCTGCTCGGACGGACTCAAGCAGCTCGGCTTTATCCTTTTGTTACGGCAGAGGTTAGAGAAATAATCTGCCAAGCCGGGCCAGACAGGCTCACTCGATCCGCCGAGGAAGCGACCCACAGAAAGAACACTAAAAATTGAGGTGCAAAAATGAGATATGGATTATTGTTTACCGCGTTGACGGTACTTGCATTGTCCACTTCCGGGCTCCAAGCAGCCGAGCCGGAGCAACTGAGCTACAAAGAGTTTCTCCAGAAGGTCGAGGACGGTCAGGTCAAATCGGTTTCATTTGAACCGTTTTTGCTGGAAGGAATATATTCTCAAGCGGATGCAGAAGTAGAATTCTTCTGCCATTATCCAATTGACGCTGCGAGCGATCCTTTGTTAACTAAGCTACTCGAGGAAAACCAAGTCACTGTGGTCAAGCCAGAACCCCAAGAGTTCGACACCGCTCAAGCGATCCGGATGGCTCCGGGGCTGCTTTTGCTCGTGGTGCCTTCGGTACTGCTGGTTTTTGTGATTATCTACGTAGTCAAAATAAACAGGAAGATCGACCAGGTGGTCATCCGTTAGGGGACCGGTGGGTTTGATTCAGCAGTCCGGCTACCACAGAGAACCTGGTATGCGATTTTTTGCTCCCTCGTACGGGACAGGCCCAGATATTTGAACTTGCTATAATTGTCATTCATCCAGCCGGTTATCTCCAGGCAATAATCTGCACCGAAACCGAGATAGCCGTATTCCCTCATACCCCTTGATAGAATGAGCACGTGGTCCGGGGGGTTTTCCTGCAGGGCGTCCAGCATGGATTTCTCGCCGAATAGAGCCAACTCGGCGGGCATGAAGCTTATGTACTTTGTAGGGTTGGGCCTGCGGCTCAGATAATTCAGCATCACGCCTTCGGGAAACACGACGAAGGTCTCATCGGGCCTCATTATTACGCCAATGAATTCCAAAGTCTGGCTCAAGGCCGGCGCTTGCGGCCAAGGAACAATCACAAAGGCATCGGGGCCTTTGCCGAGCCGGTACGTTTTCCACCTGTAGCAGCGTCGGCTGGCGTTGAAGTAGCTGGCCAAGCCCACGATCAAAACAGCCAGTATCACCGGCCTGAAGACCCAACCGCCCTGCTTCGAGCTACGGGCGAGCAGACGCGGCAGCCAATGGACCAGAGCAACGACCAGCAACAGCGTAGCCGGCGCCGCCAGCGCAAAACCGTAGTGAGCAGCGTAAGCGTTCAGGATCATCTTGGACAACAACACCAGGCTAAAGACGCTCAGCAGCAGGGCCAGGCAATAGCGATTGCGTTTGGCCGCATCACCACTGCAACGGACCAGGGCTATCACTAGGGACCCGGCCAGGATTACCATGAACAACGGCAGGGGCCGAAGCAAATCGTACATGAACAACGGCATGATCCGGGACCGATCAGGCCAGCTTGCGGCCTGAAAAAGCCATAGACTCATGCCCAGGCCGAGGGCAAAGGCTACGGGGCCGATGTACTTGCGATGCGAGCTGAAGCGCCTCAGAAAGTAGTCCAGCACGGCCAAGGGCCCCAGCAGCAGGAGGTACCAGCCAGTAACCTTCAGCATCAGCAGCAGGTTGTGGCCCGGGCGGTCGAGCCCCATGACATCTAGGTAGAATTTGTTGCTGGGAAGACTTGAAGAAACCAGGGCCACATAGCCGGCAAAGACGGACCGAAGAGCCTGGCCGAAGGGCATCTGCTGCAGGGCAAAGTACGCGCCAAAGCAGGCCAGGGGAAGAGCCGTCCCCCCGGCAAAAGAACCTAAAAGCTTGAGCAGTCTAAGCCCGGAAGGTTTTTCCTGCAGGAGAATCAGTACCCAGCCCAGGGCCAGGGCCAAGGCGGCCGCCGCAAAGACCTCCACCTTGGTCAAGAGGATCAAGCCCAGACATACACCGGCCAGACCCAGGAATACGGCTCTTGATGAGTCCAGGTAGCGATACAGCAGGTAAATGGCCAGAAGACTCAGGGCCAGTCCGTGGGTCAGCTCATGTGAGTAAGGGCAAACGAAGTTGTAGTTGGCAGTGTTGATAAACTGGGCCATACCAAAAATTACCAGGAAAATCACACAACCCAGCACTGCCCCCAGGCGTGATCCGACAAGGCAAAGCAAACGGTAGATCAGAAAGGTCAGCCCGGCCAGGATGACGATGTTGGCCCAGGCCAGGCTCATCAATCCCACGCCGAAGATCTTGAACAGCAGGGCGTTGAAATAGGGGGAAAACGGACCGTTAAAGTAAGCTATATCGTGGTAGAGAACCTCACCGAGCGATAACCGCCAGGGCACATAGAGTTCTCGGCCGAAATCCACCGTGGGCTCGAGCCACTTTCGCCAACTCATTGCCAGCATGATCACCCCGGCGATCAGAATAACTGCCACCCCGGCCCAGCGGCCCAGGATAGCAAGCTCGAAACCGACCCCAGGGGGGCGGCTTAGCTGGGCAGATTGGCTTGGGCGTAGTTTTTTCCTGGTTCTACTCATAGTAGCATCCGCCTGGCAGTTGTCTTGACAGGCCGGGCAAAAGGGCAATACCATGCACTTCTCAGACCGGCTGCAGCCAGGCTGGTCAGTGCATTCTACGTTGGCTGGAGCGGCGGTTCAAGCCTTGCCCGGCAACGGGCCCGGCGCCCAGGGAACAGGCATGACAGATTTGCGCATAGCTTTAGCTCAGACCAATCCAACTGTGGGCGATCTAACCGCCAATGCCCAGCGTATAGCAGAACTCTGCAGCCAGGCTCGCAAAGCCGGGGCACAACTGGTGGTCTTTGGTGAACTGGCCATCTGCGGCTATCCGCCGGAAGACCTACTGCTGAAAAGGCACTTCGCCGAGGATAACCTCCGCACAGTCCAAGAGCTGGCTGGGCAGTGCCGCGATATCCCCGTGATTGTGGGTTTTGCTGAGCCCGCAGAGCACGGCTGCTACAACTGTGCGGCGGTCCTGGCTGAGGGGAAGATGGTCGGAGTTTACCGCAAGATACATCTGCCCAATTACGGCGTCTTCGATGAACGGCGTTATTTTCTGCCCGGTGATTCGCCGACCATTCTGCGGATCAACGGCCAACAACTGGCTTTGACCATCTGCGAGGACATCTGGGCCGATGTCGATTTGGCTAAGCTGCTGGGTGGCAGCGGCTCGGTGCGGGGACTTATAAACCTCTCGGCTTCACCATTCCACACCGGCAAGATGTCCGTTCGGCGGGAACTGTTGGCCGAGCGGGCACGGCAATTGGCCGGACCGGTCTGCTACGTCAATCTGGTCGGCGGCCAGGATGAGCTTGTCTTCGACGGAGGCAGCATGATCACCGATGCTGCTGGCAAGATAATAGCCGCAGGCCGACGCTTCGCCGAGGACCTGGTCGTAGCCGACGTACCATTGCCGGCGCCGCATAAAAAGGGCAAATCGCCCAGCAAGATCAGGAAAATCAGCGTCGAATCCAAACCGCCGGCGAATGTTCCGGCGATCCCGGCGCGGCCGGCAGCCAAGATGAGCGACATCCAAGAGATATACGCCGCCCTGGTGTTAGGCACGCGCGACTACACGATGAAGAACGGTTTTAGCAAAGTGGTCCTGGGCCTTAGTGGGGGGATTGACTCAGGGCTAACCGCGGCCATTGCCGTGGACGCCATGGGAGCCGAGAACGTCATAGCCCTGACCATGCCTTCGCAATACTCGTCCGCCGGCACACGCTCGGATACGGTAGCGATGGCCGAGAACCTGGGCATAAAACTAATCACCGTCGGCGTGCAGGAGGTATTCGAAAAGTACCTTGAGGTACTGAGCGAGGCTTACAGCTCTGGGCGGGGCGGGCTTGAAAATGAAAATCTCCAGGCCCGCATTCGAGCAAACCTGCTGATGGCCCTGTCCAACCGTTTCGGATGGCTGGTCTTGGCCACAGGCAACAAGAGCGAGGTGGCCGTGGGCTATTGCACGCTGTACGGCGACATGGTCGGCGGCTTCGGCGTACTCAAGGACGTCTTCAAGACCACGGTGTACAAACTGGCCCGGCATGTCAACGACAAGACCGGCCGGGCGGTCATACCGGCCAGCATGTTGGAGCGGGCGCCCTCGGCGGAACTCCGGCCCGAACAGAAAGATTCCGACTCCCTGCCGCCTTACGACCTGCTGGATGCAATTCTCAAACGATACGTAGAGGAAGACAAGGCCCTGGATGATATTGTAGCCGAGGGGTTCGAGGCCGAGGTGGTCCGGGAGGTAGCCCGCCTAGTA
>DAOVKO010000210.1 GCA_030631725.1 Actinomycetes bacterium
ATCGCTACGTCGGTGATGCTCTTTGGACTTTCCTCAGGGGCGGCGTTGGCTACGGTGGTAGGTGTTCTAATCGAGGTGCCGGTGATGTTGATGCTGGTGAAGGTGTGCCTGGGCACAAGAAACTGGTTCGGCCCGGTGGCAACTCGGTCCTGAGAATAGTTCAGAGCCTAGAGCTAGTCTGGCAGGACTTTGTAGACCAGGTCGTGCTCTCTGACGTGGTCGGTGACCTTTATCCCGATGGAGTCACCCTTCTTGGCGGACTGGACCTGCTCGTGCTCGATCTGGATGGAATCGACTTTTTCGGTCAGGTCGGTGGTGTGTCCCTTGATGTGAATGGTGTCGCCGACCGCCAGCGAGCCGTCGGTGAGCTCAATGGCTGCCACCTCGATCTTCCCGAAGTAGTGACTTATTCTTCCGATCTGTTCTTCAGGCATAGCTGGCCTCCTTGTGCCCCCCTGCTAATCAAAACGACGTGATGGGCTCGAACTACCTGAATCTATGATAGCCGTTATCCTCAGTCTGGCAAGGGGCAATTCGCCACGGATTTTGCCGAAAGATCATTAGCCACTGATTACACAGATTTCACTGAGTTTAGCTCCGCAAGTTCTTTATCTGTGTAATCTGTGTTTATCTGTGGCTAATTCTTATCGTCCGCGCTTAGCTAAGCCATTGGCGGAAGAGGTCTGTATTGTCGATGGGTGCGAAGATGATAAAAGCGATATAGGCCCCGGTAACCAGGTCGTAAATCAGCGAGCCGCGGCGGCAGCGGTCGAAGAGGGAACCATCGGTAACCTTGCCGGCGGGGTCGCGGGTAAGCTCGGCGCCCTGGGAGATGGTAGGGATAGCCCGGCGGGTGAATTGAATTCGGCGCAGGGCGGTGAAGAAGGGGAAAACGGCCAACTGCCAGAGCACTGCGGGGACGCCCCCGAAACAGGTAGCTATCAGCAGGGCAGCGACTCTCTCTCCGCGTTCCCAGAAGCCGACGCGGCAGGAGGGGATGAAGTCTTCGGCCCGGGCCTTGGTGTAGCTAATCAGCAGGGCATTGGCCATGGCCACGGTGGCCAAGAGTTGGTAAGTGAGATTCCCGTGGCGAGCGTAGTAGATGCCGATGCCCAGGAATAGCAGTATGTCGCAGTAGCGGTCAACGATGGAGTCGAGGAAGGCTCCGAAGCGGGTGGTTTTGGCGCCCAGGTGGGCCATAGCACCGTCGAGCATGTCCGATGCCCCGCAGAACACTATAGCCAAGGCCGCCCAAAGACGCCAGGCGCTGGGTCCATGCCAGCTCAAGATTCGCGGTTGGGCCCCGGCCCCCAGGGCCAAGAACAGGGCTGCAGCGGCGGTGAAGATCAGGCCCAAGATAGTCAAGGCTGTCGGAGCTATGCCCACAGCCAAGAGGCGGCGGGCGAGGGCGTCGCGGCTGAGGACAAAGGCCAAGCCAATCCATTTGCTCAGGCCCCTTCCCTTGAGAGTTGTTTTGCTGTCGGGCGGTTCAGGCACAGAGCTGTTCCATATTGCGGGTGAGCGTGCTACCAACGCAGTCCGAAATCGGAGAATTCACCGGTGGGTTCCTGGCGGTCCAAATGTTTGGCGCGAATGTAGCCGGCCATTTCGGCTTGAACGGATTGCAAGAAGCGGTCTAACTGATCGGTGTTACCCTCGGCGATTACCTGGACGCGACCGTCGGGTAAGTTGCGAACGAATCCTTTGACGTCAAACCTGCTGGAGAGCCGGCAAACAGCATAGCGAAAACCGACGCCTTGAACCTGACCGGAATAGTAAACCACATATCTTTCGTGCTTCATAGTGGCTGCTCAGACTCCGATAACCACCGGCAAGGAGCGTATCGTGAAGGGGGGGCAGCGTCAATAACGATCCGCTTAAATCCGCCCCGGGCGGGCGCAAAGTGCGAGGGAGCAGGAAAGAAGTTTGTGCAGGTTGGGACATGAAGTGAGAAGAATATTGCTCAGAAAGAGGGCGTGGAGCCGTGGCCGGTTTGGAATCCGCAGAGGAGTCATTTTTGTTACGGCTTTCGTGTAAAGGAGTTATGAAGACTTTTGTGGGATTTATTGTCGTGGGCGTACTGGGCACGGCGTTTGCAACTTATCAGGGTGAGGAGAATAGGTGGAGTAGCGCGAATAGGGAAGAGTCGTGGAGAGTGTATTAATAGAGCCTGGCGAGAATGTGCGTTTTGCACTGGGCAAGGTGATATGTCCGGGGCTGGATGAGCTGTGCAAGCAAATCGGCTCGGACTTAGAGATAGAAGGACAAGTCGTATTCTTATCCGATTATGGGAAACTTCGAGGGCACTTCGCAATTGTGCAGGTGGAGGGAATACACGTGCCCTTGATTGTGCCGGTCGAGAATTTGCAGTTGATGGAGCAGAGCGGCCGGGCAGCTAAGCGAATGACGATCAGCAAGAATAAGCTGGTAGGCTAATGTGCCAGCTTTACAGGAGTTATTTATTTGCTCTCTCTCCCCAGGCTTGGGCTTTTATCACCTAGAAGTCTGAGCCTGACTGGAAGCAACGGCCGGTCAGGGCCGGCCGAGTATATAGATTGTTGAGCTGACTAGTGACTTTTGGTTAAATCAGCTCTCTCTCCTCCAGGCTTGGGTCTTTGGCTGTACGCAAGTCTCAAGCCTGCGTGAAGGCAGCAGTCGGGTGGGTGCGGCTGAGTATATAGGTTTTTGAGCCGACTAGCGGCTCTTGGCTGAATTAGCTCTCTCTCCTCCAGGCTTGGGTCTTTCATCACACGAAAGTCTCGGGCCTGGGCTTTTTTTAACATTCAATTGCAGTATGGGGTGGGCGGACGTGTTCCGAGGAATCCGTAAGCTCGGTCCTGGTCCAGCTCGAAGAGGGCCTGAGCGGTTGTGCCTGTCGCTGGATTCGGGCATGGTGATGGGCGGAAGTAGGGCAACATAAGTATAGCGAGCTGGCAAATATAGGTTAGTAGAAGTTCTGGCTAAGCGGTTGACTTTGAGGGTATGGGTCGTTGCACTCCTAGTGACGAAAGGAGATGGGCAGGTTTATTCGTCCCCGCCAGAATACCCCGTGCGGGAGCACGGGGTTCTTTACTCTCGTACTTAATTTCCTGATTTGAAAAAACGGCGTCGATAGGCATAATGGGGGACGGTTAGTCTGTCTACGGATTGGAGCAGAATTGGTGGATTGGCCGATATTGGTTATAGTTTCTTATGAAAATGGCTCATTCTCACAGACATTTGGGTAATAAAGGCATACTGCTCGCTTTGTATCTGGCAGTGCTACTGGCTGGGGGTGCGGCGTTTGGCCAGGATGCGAAGCTGCAGGCGAAGCTGGATAAGCTGCTGAAGAATAGGGAGGTGTATCCGTGGAAGGTCAGCGTACTGGCGGTGGAGGTGAAGACGGGGCGGCCGATTTTTGCCAGCCGAGAGACCAGGCCTTTGATCCCAGCGAGCAATATGAAGCTGGTGGTAACAGCGGCGGCTCTGAGCCGATGGGGTGCGGATTATGAGTTCTCCACGCTGTTGGCCAGGCGGGGTAAGGATATCGTGGTGATCGGCTCAGGTGATCCGGGCTTTGCGGACCCGCTGCGGAGTGTGAAATACGGGCGGGACCCGACGAGCGTATTTCGCGAGTGGGCCCGGATTCTAAAAAACGCAGGGCTGAGCAAGGCGGGGGATATTATCATAGATGACAGCATTTTCGACGATGCGTTTGTTCATCCGGATTGGACGAAGGATCAATTGAGAGAAAAGTATACGCCTCCGTCGGGCGGGTTGAATCTTTGGGAGAATTGGGTTTGGGTGTATAAGCACAGCCGGGATTCACAGAAGAGCCTGAAGCTGCAGGTCGGCCCGGCGGCGGCTAATGAGAAGGA
>DAOVKO010000143.1 GCA_030631725.1 Actinomycetes bacterium
CCCGATAGTTGCCTATTCGTTCGGTTCCGTCCCCGCTGACGGTGATGACCCGTTCGGTTAGTGGTTTGCAATCGTACCAGGCTTGGCTCAGAGCCCAGACGGAGCTGACGTTTATGACCAGCACTCCCGCCTCGGCTGGATCGCTTCTGGCTGGCAGTCCGGCATTGGTCAAAGTGTTAGCTAAAAGTGCTTCTTCATCCTGCGGATATACGTCCGCCAACGCTGCCAATCGAAACCGTCCGCCCTGCAGGGCCTTGCCCATCGCAGCCACGGCCCTGTGCCGCCCAGCGCAAAGAGCCAGAATACCCCTTGGCCCGGCAGATTTTTTCCCCCCGCTGGACAATGCGAAAACCTCTGCCAGAAGCTCACAGCCTCGGGCGATCTCGCTGGAGCACTCGGTTATTAATCGGCTTTCGCAGGTTATGAGAGGCTCGCTTTCCACAGCGTTAATTATCACCCAGCGCAGTCCTGCTTTGGTGGCCTTGCGGATACGTGCCACCAGCGAGCCGCCCCCCAGCTGCATCCGGGTTATGCCAGCCCAGCGCAGACACTTGATCAGCCCCTCGGAGTAGACCTTCCACGACAGCCTTTCCTGAGCCCGGGCTGACTGGTCCTCTCCGCTAGTGTCAATTATCATTGCTGGTTTGGGGGTCCCGTCTGCCAGAGCTATCTGGTCTATTTGCCTGACTTGTCCCGCTACCGGGCTGTGTACGTTCACCCCGTCGGCGTTTTGGGCCACGGCGATACACTCACCGCAGCTAACCTTTCGGCCCGGCTGGGCAGTGGGCTCGGCACTGCCGCCGGCCCCGTCGTCCAGAGCCACCTGCACCGTTGAAGGAACGGGAACGTTCTGGATCTCAAGACCTTCGCTCAGGCCTTTATCGTTGGGCAGTATAGCTCCGCCGGGGAATCCCTTGTGCCTGACCAATCGTATCTCCACTAGCTTTTATATGAGGACTTCTAGCGAAAAGAGCACTTACCGCGACAGAAGACAGGCTTGGGGCTTGAGGCTTGAGGAATCAAGAAGCCTGCTTTGTATGGAGCGATTTTACAAGACCCGCCAGAACACGCGCAGTTTGTTCGTAAAGAGTCTTGAGCTCCGAGTTCTCTTGCTGTTGGATGTAGCCGAGCCGATGAGACAACTCGATGTAGTAGCCGACCTCGCGCAGGGAACCGAAAGAGATGTTCAAAAAGTTGCAGTATTCTTTCGAGGTTTGCCGGGCACAACCTTCAACGATGTTGGCTGCCACGGAGACTACTGCCCGTCGCATTTGAGAAGTCAAGCCGAACATTTCTTCCCTCGGAAAAGATCGGCTGGCTTGATAGCCCGCAAGGACCAAATCATTAGCCAGCTCAAAAGCCCTCAACTTCCTATGGTCTCTCATAAATGATAACACTATGCGAGGAACTGAGTAAACTCAAGCCTCGCGCCTTTCTTCCTCAAGCCTCACGCCTCAGGCCTCAAGCCTTAATTTTATTCCATGTCTGGCCCGGCAAATTCCCGTCCGGTTGTGCGCTTGCGCCGCCGAGTAATGGGTTTGCCTTCCAGGAACAACTTGATTTGCCGCAAAGCCTGTTTGATCCGCAGCTCATTTTCCACCAGGGCTATGCGCAGGTATCCCTCGCCGAGCTTGCCGAAGGCCGCCCCTGGAGCTATTGCCACCTCTGCCCCTTCCAATAGCGCAAGAGCAAAATCCATTGTTCCTCGCCCGGCCAAATGCTCTTGGGGCACCTTGGTCCAGACGAACATTGAGCCGCGAGGTCTTTCGTGCTCCCATCGGAGTTTAGCAAGCCAGTCGCAGAGCACGTCGCGACGCCGTTGGTACACTTGGGCCTGCTTTGATACGAAGTCCTGGCATTCGCGCATAGCGATAATGCCCGCTATTTGCACCGCCTGAAATATCCCGTAATCGTAATAGCCTTTTACCCTGGCCAAGGCGTTGATCATCGTGGCATTGCCCGCGGCAAAGCCGATCCGCCAGCCGGCCATATTGTAGGGCTTGCTCAGGGTGGTGAACTCCACTCCCACGTCTTTGGCACCGGGGGCGCTGAGAAAGCTCGGGGCCTTGTAGTCGTCGAAGACCGTTTCGCCGTAAGCGAAATCATGCACCACAAAGACGCCCATGCGTTTGGCCAGCTCCACCACCGCCTCGAAGAAGCCCGGATCGACGGTCATGGCCGTGGGGTTGTGCGGATAGTTGAGGATCATCATCTTCGGACGCGGATGCAGGTGCTCCAGGGCGTATTGAACCCGATCCAAAAAGGCCTGGTCGTTGCCTAAGGGCACACGCACCACGCTGGCCCCGGCCAGACTGGCTGCATGAATGTGAATCGGAAAGGCTGGGTCGCCCACAACGATCAGGTCGCCGGGCCCGACCATCGCCAGGCACAGGTGGCTGAGTCCTTCCTTGGACCCCACGCAGGCCAGCACCTCTTTGTCCTGATCGAGATCGACGCCCCATTTGCTTTTGTAGTTCTTGGCTACCTCTCGGCGAAGGTTCGGCAGGCCCCGAGCGTCCGAGTAACGATGGTTGCGCGGATCGCGGGCTGCCTCGCAGAGCTTCTCCACGACCGTCGGCGGGGCTCCGTCCATGGGGTTGCCCATGCCCAGGTCGATAATGTCCACGCCGGCTCGGCGCTTCTGCTGGCGGAGCTTGTTAAGCTGGCCGAAAAGATAAGGCGGCAAGCGCGTCAGCCGCTCGGCGGGGATTATCTTAAACTTACTCATCGCCGTTCACCTATATCAGAGCGTACTCCTTGAGTACCTCGCGGAGTTTTTCCTTGTTGTCCGCGGCCATTCGGCACATGGGCAGCCGAAACTCCTCGTTGCATTTGCCCATCATAGCCAGGGCCGTCTTGACCGGAATAGGATTGGTCTCGATGAACAAAGCCTTGAAGAGTTTGAAGAGCTTCTTATGCTGAGCGGTGGCCTTGGCGATATCGCCTGCCAGCATGGCCGAAGTCAGCTTGCCGACCTCTTTGGGCACGATGTTCGCGGCCACGGAGATCACTCCCTTGCCGCCCACGGCCATGATCGGCAGCGTCAGTGAGTCGTCACCGCTGAGGATGGTCAGATCGCAACTGGCTGAGATTTGCGAAGAGACGTCCAGGATGCCGGTGGCTTCTTTTATGGCCACGATATTCTTTATTTCCGCCAGCCGGCAAATGGTCTGGACGCTCAGAGCCACGCCGCAACGGCCGGGTATGTTGTAGAGCACGATTGGCAGGCCCGACTCGTCGGCCACAGCCTTGAAGTGCTCGTACAATCCCTGCTGGGTGGGCTTATTGTAGTAAGGATTGACCTGCAAGGATGCGTCGGCACCGGCCTTGCGGGCAGCGATGGTTAAGCGTAACGCTTCGCTGGTAGAGTTTGAACCGGTGCCGGCTACGACGGGCACTTTACCGGCGACGCGTTTGACCACGGCTTCGATTACCTGCTCGTGCTCGGGATGGCTCAGAGTCGGCGATTCTCCCGTTGTACCCATGGGCACGATGCCCTCGCTGCCCTGGGCCAGTTGAAAATCCACCAGCTCATCGAGCCTCTTCCAATCGATCTGCCCGTCCGCAAATGGAGTAGCCAGAGCCACCAGTGTTCCTGAGAACATAATTTCAGACTCCTTCGTTATGGTAAGGTCCGAATCATTAATCATTAGTCATTAGCTATTAACTATTTGTCATTTATTTTCGACGGACAGAATACTCAAGGATTCGCTCACAGGTCGCAACCTTTTTCCGTTCTGAACAATGGCAAATAACGAATGACTGATAACTAATGATTAATGATCTGCCTTCATATAACTTTATGTGTTACTAAATCCTGCACATCCATCAGGCCCACCGGCTCGTCGGCTTCGTTGACCACCGGCAGCTCGTCCACGCGATACTCTTCGAAGATTCTGACGGCCTCCCAGCTCTGCGTGCCGCTGCGTATTCGCTTGGGATTGCGGGTCATAACCGCGGCAATCGGTTCGTCGAGCACTGATTCAATGCCTTTTTCCAGCAGACGCCGCAGGTCCGCGTCGGTGAATATACCGCTGAGTTTGCCCGCCTTGTCCACCAGCAGTATTGCCCCGCTGCGTTTGGAAAGATGGCTCACTTGAGCCAAGGCTTGCCGCACGCTCAGATTATCTTGGACCATGGGCAGATTGCGTCCCAGATGAAAGCTCATCAACTCGTCGACTCTGCTCAGGCGTCTGCCCAGCGAGCCCCCGGGGTGAAAGACGGCGTAATCCTGCTCGGCGAACTTGCGCATCTTCATAACCGTCATAGCCAGGGCATCTCCCAGGGCCAACATGCAGGTAGTGCTGGTCGTCGGAGCCAGGCCCAGCGGGCAGGCCTCGGCGATTTCTCCCAGCAGCAGGGCCAAATCCGCCTTGCGGGCCAAGGTCGAACTTTCTCGGGCCGTGATGGCGATTATCCTTACGCCCATTCGTCCCAGAATCTTCAGCAGTCTGCTTATTTCCTCCGTTTCTCCCCCGAAGCTCAGAATCAGTATAATGTCCGACTTCTGCACTCGCCCCAGATCGCCGTGCAGGGCGTCGGCCGGATGCAGATAGTAGCTCAGGGTTCCCGTACTGGCCAAGGTAGCCGATATCTTTTGAGCGATGATTCCCGCTTTACCCATCCCGCTCAGGATTACCGCGCCTTGGCAGTCGTGGACCATCTGGACGGCCCGTTCAAATTCCTCGCCGAGTTGTTGGGCCAGACCCGCCAGAGCCTCAGCTTCCCCGGCCAACACAGCCCGCCCGAAGGCCAGAGCTGATTTTTCTTGGGATACTAGCTGTTTATCCTGAGCTTCCAAGGTTTTGCCCTTATCTTGAGGGTCGAATCCACCAGCTAAGCATACCCCCAGCCGGGGTTTGTGTCCAGTCTCTTCCGCTTGATTCACTTGATTCATTTGGGGGCCGTGTTTGGATTCGGAGAATTTGAGGCCCTTTGGCCGAATCGTGCGGTATAATTCTATATGTAGATAGCCCTTTCTCGTTTGGAGCCGGACAGTGTCTCAGCTCAGCAACATCGAGCTCCCCAGCCCGCAGGCTCGGGCTTTTACGCTTATCGAACTGCTGATGGTCGTGGCCATCATTGCCCTGCTGGTGTCTATTCTGGTCCCAGCCCTGCAGCAGGCCCGCAATTCCGCCAGAATTGTAGTCTGCGCCGCCAATCAACGGCAGCTCGGCATTGCCTGGCACGTCTACCTCTCCAGCAATGACTTCGCCTTCCCACGCTGGCGTCTGAATATCCAATGGTTCTACGGCGGAAAGGAGCCCTCTATTGTCAGCGGCCCGGTCCTGCCCTATCGTCCCCTAAACCCCTACGTTGCTCTGCGCGAAACGGACGAACAATGGGCCCGGGTCTTTCGATGCCCGGGTGACCGCCCCATCACGAACGCCAGCGGAGAGTTCGCCATTACCAAGGGAAATACCGCCTTCGACTACTTCGGCAACAGTTATCTCATGAACTGGCTGCTATTGCTGCCCTACGACATGAAGGAAGAAAGGTACCTCTTGGGCCAAACCTTCCGCCTCGCTGACGTCGAACTCTCTCACGAGCGCGTCATGCTCCTCGGCGACTGCCAGTGGTATTACACCACCA
>DAOVKO010000089.1 GCA_030631725.1 Actinomycetes bacterium
AGGCCATGCAGGAGCTCATCGATCAGTCCCGCGATGTCCTCGACGAAAGGGAAGTCCGCAAAGAGGCCCTTCCCCACCAGATCGCCTTCAACCTCTTTTCGCACAACTCCGACATCGGGCCCGAAGGCTACTGCGAAGAAGAGATGAAGATGGTCCACGAGACCCGCAAGATGTTCCAT
The DNA here is from genome assembly GCA_030631725.1 of Actinomycetes bacterium. Lineage (GTDB taxonomy): Bacteria > Planctomycetota > Phycisphaerae > JAACET01 > JAACET01 > JAACET01. The sequence goes on from DAOVKO010000089.1 coordinate 180, forward strand.
TGCCCCCAGCTGGCCATCACCGCCACCACCATCCGCGTCCCCGTCCTGCGGGCCCACTCCGAGGCCATCAATATCGAGCTGACCAACCCCATGAGCCCTGACGAAGTCCGCGACATCCTCTCCAAGGCCCCCGGAATCAAGGTTGTCGACGACCGGCAGGGGAATTACTTCCCCATGCCTCTGGATGCCTCCGGCAAGGACGACATCCTCGTCGGCCGCATCCGCCAGGATATCTCCCGCTCCGATGGACGGGGAATCGATATGTTTGTCAGCGGCGATCAGCTGCTCAAGGGCGCCGCTCTAAATGCCGTGCAGATCGCCGAGCTACTCTAGCCTGCATACAGTGCGCAACATCAAGCTCATCATCGCTTACGATGGCTCCAACTATCACGGCTGGCAGATTCAGTCAGCCGATCTGCCCACCGTCCAGGGACTGCTCAAGTCAGCTATCCAACGCGTCGTCCGCCATCCGATCATCCTCCACGGCACCAGCCGCACCGACGCCGGCGTCCACGCCGTCGGACAAGTGGCCAACTTTCAGACCGATTGCCAAATCCCCGCCGACCGCATCCGCCTGGCCGTCAACAGCCGATGCCCTGCCGATATTACGATCCGCTACGCCTGCGAAGTACCCGAGGATTTCCACGCCGGCTTCTCCGCCAAGAGCAAGCTCTACCGCTATCGCATCTACAACGCCTCGGGCCGTCCCGTCGAGTTGGTGAATAAGTGCTACCATTATTGGCGACAGCTGGATGTGGCCAAGATGAGCCAAGCAGCGGACGTGTTGCTGGGAAGGCACGACTTCGCCGCTTTTGCCTCCAGCTCGGACCGCCGAGCCACAACTGAAAGAGAGCTTTTTCGCTGTGAAGTGTACCGTCATGCCCACGAAGTTATCATCGAGATCGAAGGCGACGGATTCCTTTACAACATGGTCCGCAACATCGTCGGCACACTCCTGGAGATCGGCCGCGGACATTGGCCCGTCGAACGCATCGCCGAAATCCTCGCCAGCCGCGACCGCCAACAAGCCGGACCAACCGCTCCCTCCGCCGGCCTTACCCTAATCTGGGTCAAATACTAACAACGCCCCCGGCCTGCGTGCCGGGGGTTTCTTTCTGTCATTCCCGCGAAAGCGGAAATCCAAATAATAGGTAATTATCCCTATTTCCTGTCCCTGTCTCCCTGCAGCCTCTCGTTAATGGCATTCCGGATTGCTTCGCATGCAGAAATGAGAGCGCCATACTCTAAGTGGTGAAATTGGTAGTTGCCTTGATTTGGCTCAGTGAATTCGTAAATGTATCTCCAAGAACTGAAGACATCTCCCGATCGATCGAGAACATCTTCGAGACAAATGACTCTCCTAGCCTTGTCGTTCCATTTCGGCGTGTCTGGCGCCCCCTTGGCGAAGGTTATGATCCCGCGTTTGCCAAACCAGTCTCTCTTCATTATCTCGCGCCATGACTTCTCGATCTCGTCTCTGACCTTCCGAGGAATCTGCCAGTATAGCTTGCCGAGATTGTGGCCTCTAGGCACATCCTGCTCCAGTTGGGCAAGGAGCGTCTTGATATACAGCTCTACGGCAAAGGCGAGGTTTGATGCTACTGCCACTAAATCGCCTAACTCACGTGAAGGAGCTTGTGGGCCCTCTTTCACGTCCTCTGCAATTCTAGCGAGGAATGGTTCCGCAACTCGTTGAAAGGCTTCGGCGCAGACAAGGGCCGCGCCTATGTCACGGTGATGTCTCGATAGTGGTTGTCCCATCGGTGACTCCTCTAAGTATGTCTGTGGTTATACTCATAGTGTGACGTGGCCTAAAAATGATTATACTGTCCGTATACAAGGGGAACCACACCCTGTTTCTCGATATAGATTATCCCGGAAGTGGGATATGGTCAATGGAGGATTATTACCGAAACAAAAGGGACAAAGGCACAGAGGCACAAAGGCACAAAGCAGATAAAAAAACGCAGAAGAAAGAAGAATTACTCGTCGGCGGCCATCGGCCTAAACTGAATCTCCAGCAAGCCTCGGCTAATCCGTATCAAAGCCCATCGACCTCCACTACGAACTCCACTGGGCAATTATCTATTCTTCTTTTCCCTTTTCAATTTCCGCTTTTCCTTTGGACTAAGCTTGGCTTGTTTGCGTTGTTCTCTTTTGCCTTTATCTTTTTTTCCTTTATCACCCATATCTGTTTCTCCTTATTAGTTTTTCTTTTCTTTCTTCTAATCAGTGTCAATCTGTGTTCATCTGTGGCTAATAATCTTCTCTGTATTTCTTGCAATCCACATTATCTGTATTTATCTGTGGCTAATTAATCTTTTTTCTCCTTCGTGCCTAGTCGCCAGTGGCCATCGGCCGAAACTGAATCTCCAGAAGGCCGGGAGTGATGCGTATATCTTCCACGGCCATCTGCAGGTCTTCGCGGGTGACGAAATTAGCCGGCACGGGTGTTCCCGAAAGAGCTGTGAAGACCCTGGTCATCAGGTCCTTATTCTTCTTGGCCGTTTTGGCCTGCTCCGAGTTCGATCTGCTCGCTGTCAGCTTGGCCGTCACCGATTGTTCGAGCTGATTGAGCGTATCCGGCAAAAAATTCTCCGGCAGCCCCAGGGCACCGGCCTTGAGCCGATCCAGCTCTATGTGCAGCAGCCCACCGGAATCTACGAAGGGCCTGATCCGCACCGAAACCACCGAGCTCTTTCCCTTCCACGTAACCATCGCCCCCGCCCAGGCTGCCCCGTTCCCCAAGGATATTACCGGGTCGGCGATGTAATCCGGCAAAATACGATGCCGGTCTATCCGAACAGCCAACATGTCGTTGATCTGCTCGTCCGTCAGCTCCAGAATGAACGGCTCATTCATCTGAGAGGCGTTCGTGAAGTCGGCTACAGTGCCGAACATGCGTTCCTCAGCAGCCAAGAGATCCTCACGACTGAGCTGTCTGGGCCGATACCATTTGGGCCTGAGCCCAATCAGAACCCAAGCAACTACTCCGCTGACAATCACCAGCAAGATCAGTCCCAATACGCTTAGGGCTATTCTTCTTTTCCTGGTCATCGCTGCTGCTCAATCCGCCGACTACTTCTCGAGGCAAATACAATGTCGAGTTTCTTTCTATCATCTCCACTCGACCCCTGCAAGGAAGTAAATCAGAACGGCCCGAAAGAAGCACTCCACAAATTCATTACCCTTGGCAAGTGGCGGCTGGTTTGTTATAGTGTCCGCTTGCCCCGCAGATGTTAGCCGGGCCAGTGTAGTTCAAACTTTGTTGAAAGGAATCGTGCGTGCCTGAACATTTTGCCGATCGAATCATTGACATTTGTCAGAAGAAAGACAGCCGTTTGGTCCTGGGTTTCGACCCCGTCTATTCCAAGCTGCCCGCAGCTATTACCGAGCAGAAGGAGCTCAACGACGAGCTGGACTGCGAAGCCAGCCTCGACGCCATCATGGAGTTCGGCCGCAAGGTCTTTACCCTGGTTGCCGACCACGTGGTCGCCGTCAAGATGAACCTGGCCTTCTTCGAGCGCTATTTGTGGGACGGGCTCGACACCTATTACTCCCTCATCCAGGAAGCCAAGGCCCTGGGCCTGGAGGTAATAGCCGACGCCAAACGCTGCGACATAGGCTCCACCGCCAGTGCCTACGCCGACGGACTCCTGGCCAACCCCAGCTTCGTCAACATGGACGATTTGGCCGGCCCCGATGCCATCACCGTCAACCCCTATTGCGGCCTCGAGGGCGTTGAGCCGTTCATCGACGTCGCCGCCGAGCAGCACAAGGGAGTATTCGTGCTGGTCCGTTCCAGCAATCCTTCCGGGGCTGACATACAGGACTTCGCCGACGCCGACGGCAAACGCTTCTTTGAGCACGTGGGCGAGCACGTAGCCTCCTGGGCTTCAGCCAGCCGGCTGATCGGCCAAAGCGGCTTCAGCTGCGTAGGAATGGTCGTCGGGGCAACCAAGCCCGACGACCTCGAACTGCTGCGCGAACGCTGCCCCCAAATGCTCTTTCTCGTGCCCGGCTACGGCGCCCAGGGAGGCACTGCCGCAGATTGCGCCCGCGGCTTCCGCACCGATGGCCTAGGAACCCTGGTTTCCAGTTCGCGGGCCATTATCTATGCCTTCGATCGGCCCGAATACGTCGAAATGTTCAGCGGCGATTGGGAGGCTGCCATCCAGCGGGCTGCTGCCGACATGCAAAAAGAACTCAACGAAGCCCTCACCGCCCGCCAGAGCAGTTGAGCCTTTCGCAGCCCCAACCTTCTAAAGCCATGAGCGCACAGCTCTTTGAGAGATTTTCTCTGGACCCCAACCGCCTGGGCGGCAAGAGAATCACCGTCATGGGCCTGGGCCGATTCGGGGGCGGTCTCGCTGCCGCACGTTTTTTTGCCCAGCGCGGCTCTCAGGTTACCGTAACCGACCTCGCTGAGGCGGATACCCTCGAGCAATCCATCCAGGACCTCACCGACCTGCCCGACATCATCTTCCATCTGGGCCGACATCTCCCGGACGATTTCACCGCTACCGATGCCGTCGTGGTTAACCCCGCGGTGCCCCCGGACTCACCATTCCTGGGTCTGGCCCGCCAAGCTAAGGTACCCCTGACCACCGAAATCAATATCTTCTTCCAGCTCTGCCCCGCAAGAATCGTGGGCGTAACCGGCTCAAACGGCAAGAGCACAACCACGGCCATGATCGCCTCGATCCTCTCTGCCGCTGTCGATGCCGGCCAGGGCGATTTCCGGCAAGTGTTTCTGGGCGGCAATATCGGTCACAGCCTGCTCTGCGAACTGGAACAAATCACCGCGGCTGACGTGGCCGTGCTCGAGCTGTCTAGCTTTCAGCTCGAGGCCCTCGCCGCCGAGCAAACCTGCCCACAAGTAGCCGTCTGGACGAATTTGTCGCCCAACCATCTCGACCGCCACGCAACCTTAGAAGCTTACCGCAAGGCCAAAGAGAACATATACCGCTTCCAGGGGCCCGAGGACCTGCTGATCTACAACGCCGATGATGCCGGATCGGAGTTTTTGGGCTCCGATCGAAAAGTACCAGGTCGGCGAATGACCTTCTCCCTCAAAGGCCCTCCTGCCGACTGCTATCTGGCCGACGGCTGGCTGAGAGTGCAGTATCCGCAAACCGCCCGCGTGGAAAGGGTTCTCTGCGCAGAGGATTTGCCCGTCCCCGGCCAGCACAACATAGCCAACGCCCTGGCCGCTACTTGTGTGGCCGCAGAAGCTAAGCTCCCCCCGGAAATTATCGCTGGGGGACTCAAGAGTTTCAAACCCCTCCCTCATCGCTTGGAACTCATCGCCAGCGTCTCTGGCGTCGACTATTACGACGACTCCATTGCCACCACTCCAGAATCAGCGCTGCTCGGCTTGAATTCCTTCGATAAGCCTGCTATTATAATTCTAGGCGGCAAGGATAAGGGAGCAGAGTTTGACACATTATTAACTGCTTGCGTGAGTAAGGCTTACGGCGTTATCTGCCTGGGGCAGACCCGCCAAAAGCTCTTTGAAAAGCTCCTCAAGCTCCGCGGCTCGGCTCAGCAGCCATATCTACTCGAGGTCGAAACCCTCGAACAAGCCGTAAAAGCCGCAGCCGCCTTGGCCAAGCCCGGCCAAGTAGTACTGCTTAGCCCGGGTTGTGCCAGCTATGACATGTTCACAAATTTCGCCCATCGCGGCCGGGAATTTGTCCAAATCGTTCGTGCCCTGCCATAGGTCGCAGGAGAGAGTAAAAGACCTGAATATCCGGCTTGCGAGACTTATTGGCACAAGACTCTGAAAATAAGGTAGTTAGAGACGTTAAACACTATCGAGCTGTCATGGACGGCCCGGCAGGTTTTTCCGGTTATTCCGGAAAGTAGCTGGAAAGGTCCCCTCTGAGAGCCGATATGCTCTCTGAGGACTACAAAGTGGCATGGGCCCCGGTGCTCCGGCTTAGTCGGCCGCAAAATCTCGATCTCGGCCGGTATTCAAGCAAAACAAGGAGTAACCGGCTGTATAGCCCAGGAAGGAGCCCGACAATGTTGGTTCTTTCACGACAACGCGACGAATCCATTATGATTGGTGACGACGTAGAAATCACCATCGTTGACGTACGGGGTGATAAAGTGCGACTGGGAATCACTGCCCCAACAGAGATTCCCGTCCATCGCAAGGAGGTCTATGAGGCCATAAAGCGTGAGGGTGGCAGAGGTTACAAAGTACATACTCGCCACACCAAAAAGCACGACACTTCTGAACCCGCCGACAACAGCTCCTGAAGCCAAACCCCTGGCCCGTCAAAAACCTTCCCCCCGGATTTTTCTCTTGACAATACCCGCCCAGCAGGCTAAAATGCTTGTAATCTCGCCTTGAAGATTCTGGTATTTGTTCAAGCTCTCGGTTTCCAAAGTGCCATTTAGCGCAATCACCTCTTATAAAGCAAGTTGCCTGCAACGATTACCCACCTAACTGACGGGGAAGAGTTCAACGAAATCTCGCCCACTTTCCGAATGACCAAAACACTCTACATCATTGACGGGCATTCGCACATTTACGCGGCCTTCTACGCCTTGCGGAACCTCACCAGCCCATCGGGCGAGCCCACCAATGCCACCTTCGGCTTTCTGGGCATGCTCCTCAAACTGCTCCGCACCAAGCAGCCGGACATGCTGGCCGTGGCCATGGACTCGGAGGGCCCCACCTTTCGCCACGAACAGTTCGGCCAATACAAGGCCAACCGCCCGGAAATGCCCGATGAGCTTAGCTGCCAAATCGGGCGGATTCGTCAAATCGTTGAGTTGCTCCATATCCCCGTGCTCTCTCAGCAAGGTTACGAGGCCGACGACCTGATCGCCAGCCTCTGCCACCAGGTGCACTCCAGTGATACCCAGGTCTTTATTTGCTCCAAGGACAAGGATTTCGAGCAACTCATATCCGCCAAGGTAGCCATGTACGATGCCAAGAACGACACCGTTCTGGATGCCGATTCGCTGCTGGCCAAGAAGGGCTTGACGCCCGCCCAGACTGCCGACGTATTGGCCCTGGTTGGCGACGCCGCGGACAACATTCCCGGCGTGCCGGGCATAGGCCCAAAAAAGGCCGCCGCCCTCATCCAGAACTACGGCACCCTCGATAATCTCCTGGCCCACCGCGACGAAGTCCCCGGGGCGATGGGTCGCAACCTCAGGGCCAGCATAGAGGCCGTCAACACAGCCCGACGACTGATCGCCTTGCGCAGCGACACCGATCTGGGCCGAGCCCTGGACACAGCAGGTTGGCGAGAGTCACCCGAGCCCGAATTAAGAGAGATCCTGAGCGAACTGGGCTTCAAGAAATTCCTCTCGGCCATAGATGAGCTTTGGCCCGACTCGGCCAATCAGTCGCCCCAGGCACCGCCCAGCCCGACGAGCAGGGCCAAATATGTATTAGTGAACAGCGAGGCCAAGTTCGGAGAATTCCTCACCGAGCTGTCCAAGCAAAAGGCTATAGCCCTGGACACCGAAACCACGGGCCTAAATCCCCTCCAAGCCCAACTGGTGGGAATGAGTTTCTCCTGGCAAGCCGGCCAAGCCTACTATCTGCCCTTTAGGGCTTTTCTCGGCCAGAACACCCTGGCCACCGATAAGCATCTGCCCCGCCTCCGCCAGGTCCTCGAGGATCAGAGCATCGCCAAGTACGGACACAACATCAAATATGACTTGCTGATCCTCAAGTCAGCCGGCATCGAGCTAGCCGGCATTGTTTTCGACACCATGGTTGCCAGTTACCTGCTCGAATCCGACCGGCCCAGCCATTCGCTCAAGGCCCTGGGCCGCGACCTCTTGGGCATGGAGGTTACTGAAATCACCGAGCTGATCGGCAAAGGCCAAAAGCAGATCGGCTTCGATGAGGTCCCCCTCGAACAGGCCTGCGACTATGCCGCCCGCGACGCCGACATGACCTGGCAATTACAACAGCTGCTCAGCAAGCATCTCGGGCCAGCCGGCCTCGAAAAACTCTTCCATGACGTAGAGATCCCTCTGGTCGAAGTCCTCGCCCAGATGGAGTTCAACGGCATCAAGCTCGATGAAAAAATA
>DAOVKO010000056.1 GCA_030631725.1 Actinomycetes bacterium
ATCCGGGCCCGGATGGAGTTGTATAAGGCCAAGCGGCCCTATCGCGAACCGTTTACTTCTCAAGATCGCACCAACCCGGAACCGACTGGAGTTATACAAAGCTAAACGTCCGCATCGTGAACTGTTTGATCCAGAGACCATCAGCATCCCGGAGCCGAAATAGACAGAAGGTGGCAGATGTCAGCTAAAAGCATTGAGACATCATTTTCACGTTGGCGAGGCTTGTTGGCCGTTGGAATAATCGTCGCGGCTGGTCTGCTGGCCTATCACAACAGCTTCGGCGGTCCCTTCATCTTTGACGATCGTGATTCGATTCCCGAGAACCCAACCATCCGCCAGCTGTGGAATATCAGAGCAGTACTGTCTCCTCCCGCCCAGGGGCAAGCAGTCCAAAGAAGACCTATCGTCAATCTGTCCCTAGCCATTAACTACGCTATAAGCGGACTTCACGTAAGAGGCTACCATGTGTTCAACACCGGCGCTCATGTATTGGCCGCCTTGACACTGTTCGGAGTCCTCCGGAGAACACTCCGATCTTCCATTGCCACGCAAGACGTTGAGAGAACATCCTTCAATTTGTCCTTAGTCATAGCCTTGATCTGGGTCGTACATCCTATCCATACCGACGCAGTGACCTATATAATTCAACGGACCGAAGTACTAGCGGGTTTATTCTATCTGCTAACACTCTACTTCGTGATCCGAGCCAGCAGCTCATCCGGAGCTATTTCGTGGTACATAGCGGCTGTAATCGCCTGCCTGCTGGGCATGGGCAGCAAAGAGTCCATGATTTCAGCACCTTTGTTAGTGCTTCTCTACGACCGAGTGTTTCTTTCCAGTTCGTTCAAAGAAGTTTTCCGACGGCGTTGGGCACTTTACCTTGGTCTGGCAGCGACCTGGGGGTTGGTTGTGGTCTATATCCCGCACGGTTCCGAAGGAGCAGCTGTGTTTGGCCGGGGGTCGGCCAGCATTCACTACGCCTCGACCCAATTCGAGGCTATCAGCAACTACTTACGGCTTTGCTTTTGGCCGACACCGCTGATTCTGGATTATGGTATATATAAACCGACATCCTTCTGGCGTGCTCTGCCCTATGCGATATTTATAACCTCTTTACTGGCCGGAACGGTTGTGGCGCTGCGCCGCAGACCTTGGCTTGGTTTTCTGGGTGTCTGGTTCTTTGCTATCCTGGCGCCGAGTTCCAGCTTCGTTCCGGTGTTCGCTCAGGCATCCGCTGAAAAACGTATGTACCTTCCCCTGGCAGCGGTGGTTGTGGCGGTGGTGCTCTGCGGATATGCCCTCGGGGCAGGTCTTTTAGGTCGATTGGCAATCTCTGATAGACGACGTGCAAGCCTGGGCCGGGCTCTGGGATATATCCTGGCTGGGGCCGTGGTTGTGATTTTGGGTTTGCTGACCTTCACGCGCAATTCTGACTATGCTAGTGAGTTTTCGATCTGGGATGTTGCCGTCCGCCAGTGCCCGGACAATTCCCGCGCCTACAACAACAGAGGCCTCGCCTACAAAGGCAAGGGTGAGCTTGACCTAGCTATCTGCGATTACAACAAGGCCATCGAGTTGGATTCTAGCTTTGCCGAGCCCTACAACAACCGGGGGGTCGAGTACGCTCACAAGGGCGACTATGAGCAGGCCATCCGCGACTTCGACCAGGCTATCAAGTTGAATCCCATGGTTGCCCAATCCTACTACAACAAGGGGAAGGCCTACTTCGGCAAAGGCGACTATGAGCAGGCCATCCACTACTTTGGCAAGGCTATCGAGTTCGATCACAGCTTTGCCAAGGCCTACAACAATCGGGCTATCGTCTACGGGTGCAAAGGCAACTATGACCAAGCTATCCGCGACTTCGATCGGGCCATCGAGCTGAATCCCGGATTTGCCGAGGCCTACTACAACAGAGACCTCGCCTACCGACGCAAGGGTGCCCTTGAGCAGGCTATCCGCGACCTTGGCAAGGCTATCGAGTTGAATCCCGATTCTGCCCGCGCCCATAACAGCCTAGCGTGGATACTTGCCACCTGTCCGGAGCCCCATATTCGCGACGGGGCCGAAGCGGTTCGTCTGGCAGAACGAGCCTGCGAGTTGACGGACTACAAAGCTCCGGCAAACTTGGATACTTTAGCCGCCGCTTATGCTGAGCTAGGCCAATTCGACCAGGCTGTCAAAACCGCCGAGAAGGCCCTCCGACTGGCCCAAAAGGCCCAAAAGACAGAATCGGCCGAGGGTATCCGGGCCCGGATGGAGTTGTATAAGGCCAAGCGGCCCTATCGCGAACCGTTTACTTCTCAAGATCGTACCAAGCCAGGACCGAAAGAATAGTAGGCTTCCAGCGAAAAGTGGTTCGTTGATGCCCGTCAAGACCAGACGGTGAAAAATCCCTAGAGGTCGCGTGAGTTTTCGATCTGAATCGGTTATAATCCTTCAACTTGTGCTTTTCACGAAGTGATGAAGCTGCTGTCCGATAAAATCCTGACTGAATCGTTCTCAGGCCAAAGGGGAAGCATCTGATGAGTTGTTATCCTGCTCGACGAATCGTCTTAGTTCTTGTTTGTTCCTTGCCATTCTTGTTGGTTCTTGGCTGTGGTCCCAGCCGAGGCCAATGGACCAGCTCACAGGCCTCTCATGTTCCGGTCCTGCCTGAAGAAGCCGAGCCCTGGACTTTTGGAGCAATGGAAGGCCGGATCATTGAAACTCCTCATTATCGTATCTATACCACCGTCCAGGACGCTCTGCTGCTGGAAAAGCTGCCCATTCTCCTGGAAACCGCTTACCAGCAGTACTTGGCTTTCCTGCCCCAGGCCCAGGACGATGAAGAGCCCCTGGAGATATATCTGTTTGGCCGCCGTTCGGAGTGGGAAAGCTACACCCGCCAGAACATGGGTGCCTCGGCCGAAAGCTATTTGAAGATTCGAGCCGGCGGATATTCGTACAACGGCATCAGTGTAGCATACCTGCTGGACCGCTATAGCACCTTCGGCGTCTTGGCCCACGAAGGCTTCCACCAGTTTGCCAACAGTCGGCTGGTTCACAGGATCCCTGCCTGGATGGAGGAAGGTTTGGCCTGTAATTTCGAGGCCCATTTTTGGAGGGCAGGTAAACCTGATTTCGCCCCCGATCTCAATGAATTCCGTATCAAGGCCCTTCAGCAGGCCTTGCGACGCGATTCGCTTTTCCCTCTTTCGGAAATCTTGACTATGGATGCTGGCCAGGCCGTCGCCTTGCCCGCCGAGAAAACCGCCACCTTTTACGCTCAGTCCTGGGCCCTGACCCGATTCCTGCAGGAGGGCCGGAGGGGCAAATATCGCCCGGCCTTTCGCCAAATGCTCAGCGACGCCGCCGACGGCGCCAATCTTTACAGCCAGGACCGGGCCGTCGAGATCTTCGAAAGCTACTTCCAGCAGGACCTCGGTAGTATTGGCGACGATTTTGTCTTCTTCGCTCGTTATCTGGCTGATCGGAAGATCGGCCCGGGCATGCAAGTCTATTTGGTCAGAGCCGGGCAGGTCCCGGCAACCACAAGGATCACGGCTGAGCAGATCGAGCAGACCAAACCGCAGCGCATCGACCGACCGGGTGAGCAGGATGCGCTGATAATAAGAATCGAAGAGCAGCCACAAAGCGATAAGCCCGACTAGCGCCCCAACCGCTGTCCGAGGCATTCTCAGCTCCGACCACCGCGATGAGCCCTGGCCGTTGTAGCTGGCCCGCTCGCGCTGTCTCGGCGGGGAAAACTGTGATTTGTAATTTTGCCTTCTGAAAAGGTAATTGACCCGCCGAAGAGTTTCCTGTATATTCCGGGTTTCCAAGATTGGGCTTTCCCGGCCTGTTGCTGACGGAGCCGACCGTGAAGACGTATTTGGCAAAGAAAAGTGAAATCACCGCCGACTGGTATTGTGTCGATGCCGCCGATCAGGTCCTCGGACGCTTGGCTGTCCAGGTAGCCAGGCTCCTGATGGGCAAGCACAAGCCCATCTATACCCCAAACGTGGACTGCGGCGATTATGTCGTTGTAACCAATGCCGGCCAGGTAAGACTCACCGGAACCAAAGCCCAGACCAAGACTTACCAGCGTTACAGCTACCATCCCGGCGGGCGGAAGGTTATACCCTTTGCCACCATGATCCAGCGGCATCCTGATCGCGTCATCCGCCATGCGGTAAGGTGTATGCTACCCAAGAACAAGCTGGCCAGGCAGATGCTCAGCAAGCTCAAGGTTTATGCCGGGCCCGAACATCCTCATGCGGCTCAGAACCCCAAACCTTTCAAGCTGGACTAACTGGCTCCGAACCCGTACTTTCAGAAAACTGTATGGAGAATAATCTTGGCTGCCCAAATCGAACAATCTGCTAAAGACAGCCCCGCTGCCCAGAACAAAAAGCCCAAGCACTACACTTGGGGCCTGGGCCGACGAAAAACCGCCGTGGCCCGCGTTCGCATTGCTCCCGGAGAGGGTAATATTCAGATCAACCGCCGGGACGTGGCCAGCTATTTCACGGAGGAGCAGGACCGCAAGGCCGTCCATGCCCCCTTGGTTGCTACGGACACCATGGGCCGTTTTGACGTCTGGGCTAACGTCCGCGGAGGCGGGCCCAGCGGCCAGGCTGGGGCGGTACTGCTGGGCATATCACGAGCCCTGCTCGAAGTCGATCCTGCATTTGAGTCCGTCCTCCGGGCCGGCGGATACCTTACCAGAGACCCACGCATGGTCGAGCGAAAAAAGTACGGACAAAGGGGAGCCCGCAGGAGGTTCCAGTTCTCCAAACGTTGACCGCTTGGTTTACCTTGCTGTTCAGAGGCTCCGGGCGGCCAAGCTCCCCGGAGCCCTTTTCTAAGGCATTCTAACAAGACCTGCCGCGGCCGCGACGCCTGGAATTTTGGTCGCCGCCCAGAAGCGAGGAGGATACGATGCAGGCAGCATCGGTGACGACTAGCGACGCCGGCGGCGGGCAAAAGGCCGGCGTCCCTCCGGGTTGCGAGCCAAATCGACGTCTGCTGCGTCAGAACTCCTAAGCATACCATCCAGGTATGCCGCCGGAGTTCTTCCTTGCATCCATCCGATTTGGCTCGCAACGCGGCTCCCGTCAGGTTTTGTTAGAGTGCCTAAGGCCCGAATCGGAGTATCATCATGATTAACGCCGGCATCATTGGTGCCACCGGATATGGTGGCCGGGAAACCATACGCATCTTGCTCGGCCATCCCCAGGTGCGTATTGTCCTGCTCGCGGCCGATCCGTCTTTTACCGGCCAGCGCATCGACCAGGTCTATCCCGAATTTCGCAGCCGGATTGATTTACTCTGTCAGGATGTGAACGAGGCCAAATTTGCTAAAGAATGCGATGTAGTCTTTTTAGCCACCCCGGACGGCCTGGCCATCAAATTTGCTCCCGGCCTGTTAGCCGGAGGCGCCAAGGTCATCGACTATGCCGCCGACTTCCGCTTTCAGGACGTCAAGCTATACGAGCAGCACTACCCCATAAAACACACTCAACCGGACCTGCTCAAACAAGCGGTTTACGGCCTGCCCGAGTTCAACGCTGAAAAGATCGCCAAGGCCTCGCTGATCGGTAATCCCGGCTGTTTCCCCACCGCCGTGGTTCTAGGCGCAGCCCCCTTGTTCAAGAATTCCCTGGTTGAGGATAGTTTTATAATCGCCAATTGTCTCACCGGTGCCAGTGGAGCCGGGCGAAAGGCTCTTCTGCCCATGATCCTCCCCGAACTTGCTGGCAACGTTCGGCCCTACAAAGTAGCAGCTCATCGACATCAGCCGGAAATGGCCCAGGTCCTCCAGGCCATCTCCTCTTCACCTGCCAAGGTCTGTTTCATCCCCCAATTGATCCCCGTCGACCGCGGTATCATCGCCACGATTACCGCTCGCTTAGCCAAATCGATTTCTCTCGATGAGCTCCTGGCCGTGTACGAACAGACTTATAGCCAAGCCCCCTTTGTCCGCATCGGTTCGGCTGGTGAACTGCCCGAGCTCAAGCAAGTGGTTGGCTCGAACTTCTGCGATATCAGCCTTGCTCTGGACAATGAGTCCCGCACGGTGATTGTCTTTTCCTGCATCGATAATTTGGTCAAGGGCCTGGCCGGCCAAGCCGTGCAGAATATGAACATAATGTTTGACCTGCCCCAAACCACAGGGTTGCTCTAACATGGCCAACAAAACTATTACATCACCTTTAGGTTTTCGAGTCGGTTCTGCTTCTTGCGGGCTAAAGGCCGGCAACGCTCTGGATATTGCCGTCCTGGTTTGTGATCGCCCGGCTGCAACTGCTGGCATTTTTACCACCAACAAGGTTTTCGCTGCACCCGTCGCCATTTGCCGAGAGCGTCTTGTTGGCGGACGGGCCCAGGCCCTGGTAGTCAACGCCGGCAATGCCAATGCCTGCACCGGACCGACCGGCCTGCGCGACGCCGAGGCCATGACCACCCGCTTGGCCAGATGCCTGGATATTGAGCACAAAAAGGTTTTGGTAGCCTCTACTGGAATCATCGGCCATCGTTTGCCCATGCCCAAGGTCCGCACCGGCATCGACGATGCCGTCGATAATCTCAGTTATTCCGCCCGGGCTGGCCGAGATTTTGCCCGAGCTATTATGACCACCGACCGCTCGCCAAAAATGGCTCTCCGGCAAATCAAAATCGGCCGCTCTACCATCCGCATTGCCGGCGTGGCCAAAGGGGCGGGCATGATCGCTCCCAACATGGCTACCATGCTGTGCTTCATTACCACCGACGCGGCCATTTCCTCAGCCCTGCTTAAGCGACTGCTCAAACGCTCCGTCGACACCTCCTTCAATACCATCACCGTGGACAATCACATGTCCACCAACGACACAGCCATCATCATGGCCTCAGGATTGGCCGGCAATGCCACTTTGAAAACCACAGCCTCAGCATCCAAGTTCGCCAAGGCCCTAGATGGAGTCTGTCTGGATCTTGCCTTGCAGATGGTATCCGACGGCGAAGGAGCTACCAAGCGCATGGATGTTAGAGTCCGCGGAGCCCGCAGCCTGGCCGATGCCCGCACGGCTGCCTTTGCCATAGCCAACAGTCCTCTGGTCAAATGCGCCCTGTTCGGCAGCGATCCCAACTGGGGGCGGATTGTCTACGCCGTCGGCTCTTGCGGTGTTGATTGCAATCAGGGGCGAATCGACTGCAAGATCGGACCCGTATATGTCTTTCGCAAAGGCAAACCCGTGGCCGCTAACACTCGCCGCTTAGCCAAGATCATGGCCGCAAAAGTCGTCGAATTCACCGTGGACCTGCACATGGGCCAGGCCCAGTTCCGTTGCTACGGCTGCGACCTGACCTATGACTACGTCGGCATCAACGCCGAATACCATACTTAGCATTCGTTTAGAATCCAACTGCATAGGCCGGATCATACCTGGGCGACGCTGCTCCGCAAATCACGCCCGTCTTGCGATCGATACTCACAGCCATGGTATTGCCGCCCGCCCAGGGAGCCTCGGGCCTAATCAGGTGCCCGCGCTTAGCCAACTCATCCCGACAGCGCTTGGGCACTCGCGACTCAACGTACAGCGAGCCCGGCTCAGCCGTGCGCGGATAGAACGACGCCGGAAAATGGCCCGTCCAGAATGTGGCCGCTTCCACAGCCTCCTGAAGCGACATCTCAAACTCCACCACGTTTAGGAAGAACTGCAGCGTCCACTGGTCCTGGCAATCCCCGCCCGGGCTGCCAATGGCCAAGTGTGGTGCACTCCCCAGACGCCCTGCCAGCGTGGGCGTCAGCGTCGTCCGCGGCCGCTTGCCCGGCTCCAGGCAGTTGGGATGACCGGCGGACAGGATGAACATCTGCCCCCGAGTGCCCAACGGGAATCCAAGCCCTGGAATCGCCGGCGAGGATTGCAGCCAACCCCCGCTCGGCACGACACTGACTACGTTCCCCGCCCGGTCGATAACCTGAATGCTGGTCGTATCCCCATCCTTCGGACGGATTCTGCCACCGCCCTTGCCGAGCTCGTCCAGGACAGTCTTGACCGTCATTGCCGGATGGTTTCCCGGACGAAGCTTGAGCGACGCTCTTCTGGGATTCACCAGCCCCCTCCGTTGTCGGCTATAGGCCTTGGACAACAGTTTTTTCAACGGCACCCGGACAAAGTCCGGATCACCGTAATAAAACTCCCGGTCCGCGTAGGCCAGTTTCATGCATTCGACCACCGTGTGAATATATTTGGTGGAATTATGACCCATGCCCGCCAGATTATTAAAACCCTCCAGCAGGTTCAAGCTCTGCAACAGCACTGGCCCCTGCGTCCAACTGCTGCACTTGAATACGCGGAAGCCACGGTAAGTGCTCGTTACAGGCTCCTCCAACTTCGCTTCGAACCCGGCCAAATCCTCCAGACTCAAAAGCCCTTTATGGCTGCCCGCAGCGTCGGGGACACTCGTGGATTTACAGAACCGCACGATGGACTTGGCAATCGGCCCCTGGTAAAAGGCTTCATGGGCCGCACGCAGACCAGCATCGCGACTTTTGAAACGCCTGTCCGCCCGGCTCAGACGCCGCAATGTCCCAGCCAATTCCCGCTGTACCCACAAGTTCCCCGACCCTGGCACCTGACCATTGACAAGGTAATTCTCCGCAGAGCTGGGCCAATCCCTCCGAAACCGATCAACTAGGCCCTCAATCTGCCCACCCAGAGAATCGAACATGGCAAAGCCACCCTCTGCCAGTTCTATCGCCGGGGCCAGCACTTCCGAAAGTCTCATCGTCCCGAACCGCTGCAGCAGAAGAATCCAACTGGCCACCGCCGGCGGAACGATTGCCCCCAGCAAGCCGTCGCCTGGAATGATGTCCAGCCCCAGACGCTCGAACTGGGCCAACGTCGCCGCCCGCGGAGCAGTCCCGTGTCCGCTCAAGGCCCAGGTCTTGTCCTCTTCGCTTGAGTAGACCAGCATGGGCGCCTCGCCGGCCAACCCGTTCTGCTGTGGCAGAAGCACCGTCAGCGCAAAACCCACAGCCGCAGCCGCATCCATAGCGTTACCTCCCCGCCGCAGCATCGACAACCCAGCCTCCGCACCCAGGTAATGTCCGGCTGATACGACTCCTCGGCTGCCCATAATCACCGGACGCCCACCTCTAGGACCCGTCGTCGCTGTCTTCATAATGCAGCTCCCTCGTTTGTGTTACCCCGGCTGTCGTCTTCCTTTGCAGCAATTATGTCATTGCAACGCGCCCTTGACAAGCCTGATTTTGGGCCCGGTGACAAAACAGGCTTGTCCGCAAAGCTCAAATCAGGTAAAACCAATGGCCCAGCTCTACGGAGGAAACGCTCATGGAAGACTGTCTGTTCTGCAAGATAGCCTCGGGCCAAATCCCCTCAGATAAGGTTCACGAAGACGAGCAGTTCGTGGCCTTCAGGGACATCAACCCCCAGGCCCCCATTCACATCTTGATAATCCCCCGCCGGCACATCGAACGACTCACGGATTTGGGCCCAGCCGAGGCTGAACTAATTGGCCAAATGACTTTGCTGGCCAACAAGATCGCCCAAGACCAAGGCATCGTCGCCGGCGGATTCCGCACCGTCTTCAATTGCGGTGAAGGTGCCGGCCAATCGGTCTGGCACATCCATATGCACCTGCTCGGCGGCCGCCCCATGCACTGGCCACCCGGATAACAAAAACTGTTGCCATCTGTATAGACCAACTATGAGCCAAACAGCCCCATCCGCCAAGAACCTCACCCCGGCTATGCGGCAATACCACAGCTTCAAAGCCAAGTACCCTGACGCCGTCCTCTTTTTCCGCATGGGCGATTTCTACGAGATGTTCTACGACGACGCCGTCCTGGCCAGTCGAGTGCTCGGCTTGGCCCTGACCAGCCGCAGCAAAGGAGATAGTGCCGTTCCCCTGGCCGGCGTGCCCTACCACGCCATGGAAAGCTACCTCAATCGACTGATCAAGGCCGGCTATCGCGTCGCCATTTGCGAGCAGGTCGAGGACCCCAAGCTCGCCAAGGGCGTCGTCAAGCGCGACGTCGTCCGCCTTGTAACTGCCGGCACCTTTACCGATGAGGCTTTGCTCAGCGAACGCGAGGAAAATTTTCTGGCTGCCGTCTGTGAAGGGCCCAACGGTCTGGCCAT
>DAOVKO010000039.1 GCA_030631725.1 Actinomycetes bacterium
CCCGCACCGTGCCGCAGCCCTGCCAGAGAGGACTTCTGTTCGCCATTCGTACCCAGCACACTTATGTACACCTTAGCCAGGCGCAAATCGGGCGAAACTGCAATCCGGCTCACGCTTACCAGACCCCGGATCCGCGGATCGCTCAGTTCCGTTCGGATCAGGCCGGCCACCACGTTACGCAAGGCGCTGGCGAATCTTTTTCTCCTGTAGGACATCGTTTTTTCCCGCCCAAAAATCCTCTTTTTTCCTCAGATCATTTCTATACTATAGTCCAGAAGCTCCAGTTTGACCATTCTCTGCACGAGATTGACCACTTTGCTCAGACAACTCTCGGTGAAGCTCGAATCATTGCTCACCATCGCCACTCCCAACTGGGCTTGGCGTCGGGAGTCCAGCAGACCGACCTCGGCCACAGACACGTTGAATCGATTGGCTATGCGATCCTTGATAGACTTTATCGCCCGGCGTTTGTCCTTCAGGCTCATCGCGTCCGGTACCCGAATCCACAATTGCAGCAACCCCACCACCATAGATGTTTGCTCGTTTGAGTGCTTCTCAACTATAGGCCCAGCCGTCTATATTACATGACCGCAGCCAAGCCTTGACCTTGGTCAGCTTGAATTCCCTACAGTATTTCCCGCAGCCACACTGCTGAGCGTCCGGGCCACTTCGACCTTTTCGTAAACCTCGATGACATCTGCGACTTTCACGTCGTCAAAACCCGCTAACTTGATACCGCATTCCAGCCCAGCCCTGACTTCCCGCACGTCATCTTTCTCTCGTTTGAGAGATTCCAGGCTCAAGCCGTCGTTAATCACCACGTCTTCCCGAATCAGCCTGGCCTTGCTGGTCCGGCTGATTATCCCGTCGGTCATGTAGCATCCTGCGATCGTACCTATCCGCGAGATCTTGAAGATCTGACGTACTTGAGCATGGCCCAAAACATTTTCTTCGACGCGCGGGGCCAGCCTGTTCTCCAAGGCCTTGCTGATATCATCTATAATCTCGTAGATAACCCGGTATTGCCTGATCTCAACGCCTGATCTTTCTGCCAGAATCCTGGCCTGCTCGCCGGCCACCACGTTGAAGCCAATGATAATAGCCCCGGATGCCTCCGCCAAGAGCACATCGCCCTCGGTAATACCGCCGACCATGGCCTGCAGTATCCTTATCCTTACTTCCGATACGGACAGTTCGTTGAGGCTTTTGCACAGAACATCAATCGAGCCCTGCACGTCCGCCCGCAGGATCAGACAAAGTTCCTGGGTTTCGCCCGCTTCGAGCTGACCCATGAAGTTGTCCAGGGTTACCTGTGGCCGTCGGATCAGGACCCGTTCTCTGGCCAGCCGCCCATCTTCCTCGGCCAGCATCTTGGCCTGAGCCATGTCCTCCGTTACATAGAACTTTTTCCCAGCCTCGGGCACTACATCCAGACCCATAGCCTCTATAGGCGTGGAAGGTCCGGCCTTTTCCACATGCTTGCCGGTCTCGTCTATCAGTGCCCGGATACGCCCATGAGCCGCACCGGCTGCCACCACGTCCCCAACTTTCAGAGTCCCACGCTGGATCAGCAGTCGGGCCACTACTCCGCGACCAGAATCCAGTTCAGCCTCCACCACCGCGCCGCTGGCCGGAACCGCAACATCTGCCTTGAGATCTCTCAACTCCGCTATGTAGCTCAGGTGTTCCAGAAGATCATCTATGCCCTGCCCAGTCGTCGCGCTGGTCCGCACCACTTCACTATCTCCGCCCCACTCGTGCGGCGAAACTCCCTTCTCAGCCAACTGCCCAAGGATACGATTCTCATCCACACCGGGAAGGTCAATCTTGTTCAAGGCTACCACTACCGGGACACCGGCGGCCTTGGCGTGATTGATCGCCTCTTCGGTCTGAGGCATTACCCCGTCATCGCCGGCCACGACCAGCACCACTATATCCGTCATATTCGCCCCCCGGGCCCGCATTGCCGTAAAGGCCTGATGCCCCGGCGTGTCCAGGAATACCACGTCGCGATTATCGCCCAAGTGCACACGGTACGCACCGATGTGCTGGGTTATGCCCCCAGCTTCGCCAGCCACCACCTGGCTGCTGCGGATCCGATCCAGCAGCGAGGTCTTCCCGTGGTCTACGTGCCCCAGCAGAGTCACCACTGGAGCGCGTGACTGCAGATCCACCGCTTCGATACTCTCGTGCTTCCCGGCAAAGATCTCCAGCAGAGACTCTTCACGCTCTATTTGCAGCTCTGCACCGTACTCCAGAGCCAGCAACTCAGCCACGTCGCTCTGGATGGTAGCATTGAGCGAGGCCATTATTCCCTGATTCATCAACTTGGTGATTATTTCTGAGCCTTTTATTCCGATGGCCGCGGAGAGGTCTTTGACTCTGATGGGCTCCTTTACGCTAACTTTTCCAATCCGCGGCAGGGTGCTCGGGGCGACGCTTTCACGGATTTCGGTTTGTCGGCCTCGGAGCATTTGTCCACTGGCCTGGGCCAGACGTTCGGATCGCTCTATCAGATCCCTGTCTCGCCACTCCCTGAGTTTTTCCCCGGAATCGAATAACCTCCCTCGCCGTTGGATCAAACGCCGTTTAGGCCTTTTTCCTTCTTCCTCCAGTGCGGCCGCGCCCTGCCGCCTCCGCCGCGGATGCACGGAAGCCTCCGCCCCGAGCGGCACTTCTGCCGCCGGTTCCAATGGTTCAGCCGGCCGGTCCGGTTTGGGACGAGAAGGAATCGACCTGACACGCTCTGCTTCCTCCACCCGTATTACCTTCGGGCCCTGCAGCTTGGCTGGCTCGGGCACGTGCTTCGGAGACGGCATAATCTTCGGCTTCGGCGGAGGCTTCACCTCAACCGGGGCCTTTATCTGCAGCTCTTGGGGAGCGGACAGCTCCGCAGCCTGCTCCTGCTCAGCTGGCAAGGCTTCGGGGGCCTCTGCCACAGCCACTGCCGGAGCAGCTTCCTCTTCAGTTTTCTTGGCTTTGAGCTTGCGCTTCTTTCTTTTCTTGCTGGCCTTACGCTTCGCCGCAGCCACATCGACCTTATCGGCCCGCTCCACTGCCGTAGGGGCGACCTCCACCTCCGAGAACCATTCCTGGATGGTCGCTTCCAACCCGGCCGACAGAGTGCTCATATGATTCTTGACCGTATCGGCCAGACCCTCAGCCTGGCACTTGGCCACGATTGTTTTACTGTCCACGCCAAGTTCTTTGGCTAATGTGTAAATGCGTTTGGCCAATATAAGGCCTCCAGAACTTCCGGCTCCTAGCAACTGCGGCAAGTATTCGGCCCGCCAAAGCCTCCGCACCTTTTATCCGGGCAATCTAATCTGCCGCTTCCGACTTTTCTTCCTCTGTCTTTACAG
Organism: Actinomycetes bacterium; assembly: GCA_030631725.1. Classification (GTDB taxonomy): domain Bacteria; phylum Planctomycetota; class Phycisphaerae; order JAACET01; family JAACET01; genus JAACET01. The sequence continues at coordinate 3,363 of DAOVKO010000039.1, forward strand.
CCTCGTCGCTCTCTTCGTCCTGTTCTGAATCTGTCTCATCGTCCTCTTCGGCTCCACTTTCTTTTTCGTCTTCGTCCGAGTCTGCCTCCTCGACTACACTTTCCTCTTGCTCCTCGTCCACTTCCTCGGCATCACCTTGCTGGTCTGGCTCTTCATCCAGTTCACCCTTCAAGGCCCGGACCAGTTGTTCTTTCTCGGCCGCCTCTTTTTCCTGTTCGGCTTTTTGGATCTCTTTTTCCTTTGCAGCCTCGACAGCGAAAAGTTTTGCTGCTTCGCTTGCTTTGGCTACCATTTCGGCGGCTTGCTCTTCGGTTAGTTCCAGTTCTTGCACAAACGGTTCGGGCCCGACTTCCTCGATATCCAACAGGTTGATCATGCCCATGGCGATCACCCGATCCACCTTGGTATCGTCCATGAACTCGAATTCGCGCAGGGTGTTGATTATCGCCTTCAGTCCGGAGTTGTATTCCTTGGGCGTCAGGATATCGGTATCCCAGCCGGTCAGCCTCGCCGCCAGACGGACGTTTTGCCCACGCTTGCCGATGGCCAGCGAAAGCTGATCCTCGTTGACCACCACCGTAGCCCGGCCCAATTCGAAGCACAGAGCGATATCCACGACTTCGGCTGGCCTAAGTGCATTGCGAATAAGCACTTGGGATGATTCGTTCCAGCGGACAATGTCAATCTTTTCCCCGCCCAGCTCATCGACAATGTTTTTGATCCGTGAGCCGCGAACTCCAACGCAGGCACCCACCGGATCGACCTTCATATCGATACTCGAGACGGCTATCTTGGTCCGATAGCCCGGCTCTCTGGCCAGGGCTTTCAATTCGATAATACGTTCGGATACTTCGGGCACTTCCAGCTCGAAGAGCCGACAAATGAAATCCGGCGAGGTCCGCGAGAGGATGATTTTTACCTGATGTGGTACTTCGCGGACTTCCAGGATCAGACATCGGATTCGTTCTCCAGGGTGGTGCGTTTCGCCGGGGATTTGTTCACTGCGAGGCAGATAGCCTTCGGTCCTACCCATGCTCACCACCATTGAACCGCTCTCGAATCGGCTTACGGTCCCCGTGGCGATAGTGCCCACACGCTGCTCATATTCTTCCAGGATGCTGCCCCGTTCGTCCTCCCGCAGCTTTTGGATCATCACCTGCTTAGCCGTCTGGGCTGCTATCCGCCCCAGTTCGCCGACGCTCAGGCCCTCACCGTTTCTAGTGGCCGTAATTGTTCCGCTCAGCCGGTCGATACTCACTTCGACCTCATCGTTCTGATCGTACTGTTTGCGAACGGCCGAGATCATCGCTGCTTCCAGGTCTGTAAAGACTGCTTCGGTTTCGATGTTCTTTTCCCGGGCTATCCCGTCGATTATTCGCACTAGGTCCTGATTCATCTTTATTTTCCTGATCCCGCGGTTGCCTTTACTGCTTCGGGCCCAACAAAAAAGTGGGCTCTTGCGTCCCACTTTCTGCCAAGGCCCTATTCGGCTTGACTGTTCAGGGTCCAAGCCCTGGACAGCCGAACGCTATCCATTCCTTGGCCCGGGCCCGCCCTGCCCCTCTTGGGGCACAGTGCCCGGAGGACGCACCTCTCCGCCGGAATGCCGGGACGCTCCAGCACTCCGCCGACAGGCCACGAAGCTGTGGCCTAAGCGTCAACACCGCCGAACTCTCCTGTGTGCTTCTTCATACCCGCTTTCCTTACCTTTGGCGGTGGATATCCGTCACTCACACTTACAATAGCGTCCCGCTGCCAGGGCCTAACCCGCCCGTCCGCAGCCGGACGTCAACATCATTATATCGGTCCTTTGCCCTGAGTCCAAAACAATTTTTACCCATTTTAGCGGTTTTTGCTGACCGTTTTTGCGGCCTTTTCCTGCCTGAGGACCTTCTTGGACCTTCTGAACAATGCCCCTGAATTCGGCCTTGACTTTCGCCCAGCCCCCTGCTAAACTTGCCCGGCGCATATCCGCCTTGGCGGATTTGCTTGTTTATTCGTTCGGTTCTATGCCTAAAGGGGTCAGCCCCATCATCTAATGGCTGTAAGTTGCCAGCCGCCGGGGAGCCCGCAGATTGGAGTGATTTGGTGGCCTTCAACTCCGTTGTCCTAGTTAAGCAAGTCCCTGACACAAAGAACATCACCGGCCAGGCCATGCTCGACGACGGCACGGTCAACCGGGCTGCCTTGCCGGCCATCTTCAATCCCGAGGATCTCAACGCCCTCGAGGCCGCCCTGGCCCTGCGCCAGCTCTGCGGCGGCAGCGTTAGCGTAATGACCATGGGCCCGCCATCGGCCTGCGAGGTACTTCGCGAGTGTCTTTACCGCGGCGCTGATCGCGTTATTCTGATCACCGATCGCCGAGCTGCTGCCTCCGACACGCTCTCCACCAGCTATATCCTTTCCTGTGCCGTGCGCCAAATCCCGGATGTCCAACTGGTCTTCTGCGGCCGTCAGGCCATCGATGGCGACACCGCCCAGGTTGGCCCGCAATTAGCCGAAAAACTCAACCTGCCCCAGGTAACCTATGTCGAGGAGCTTATCGAGGCCTCCGACTCGAGCCTGACCTTGCGGAGGAACCTCGGTGACGGTTATGAAATCGTCAAGGCCTCGCCGCCTTTGCTCATGACCATCGTAGACACCGCCAACACCCCTCGGCCGCCCGCTGCCCGCAAGATGCTCAGATACAAACGGGCCAGGGGCAAAACTGAATTGCAAAAAGAAGCTACTGAACAATATGGTAAAGACGCCAAAGAGGACATCGATCGCTACGTCCAGCAGCGCAGCGACCAACTTAGTGCCAAGGGACTGCTCATCGAACAATGGGATCTGGATACTGTCAAGGCTGATGTAACTCGCTGCGGCCGAAGCGGCTCGCCTACCAAGGTCCATCGCATCCAGTCCGTGGTTTTAACGGGAACCGACCACAAGAGAATCGAGCCGACCGCCCAGGCCATCGGCGAGCTGGTGCACGAGCTGATTGAGGATCATACTGTCGGCTAAGGGTGAGCCCGGACGGGCATTATTACCGAAGCAAAGAAGAAAGAAGTAATGATAGAAGTCAACCGCAACGGCGATGTCTGGGTATTCGCCCAGCAGGACAACGGCAAACTCAACGACGTGTCCCTGGAACTCCTTTCCAAGGGACGAGAATTAGCCGATCAGCTCAAGGTGCCGCTGGCCGCCGCCCTTCTGGGCCAAGATGTCGAGCCCTTGGCCCAATCCCTTTTCCACCACGGTGCCGACAAGGTTTACCTGGCCGAGCACAATCTGCTCGAAACCTATCAGGCCAATACTTACGCCAAGGCTCTTTGTGAGCTTATTACTCGCCACAAACCGCAGATTGTAATTTACGGGGCTACCCCTCGCGGCCGCGACCTTGCTCCGAGGGTAGCCTCAGCCATGAAGGCCGGGCTCACCGCCGACTGTACGGATCTCGACATCGGCGACAACACCGACCCGTCCACCAAGGTTACCCACAAGAACCTGCTGCTGCAGATCAGGCCGGCCTTTGGCGGAAACATCATTGCCACTATCGTCAACTACGATCGCTGGCCGCAGATGGCCACCGTTCGGGCCGGTGTCATGCCCATGCCTACGCCCGACACCAGCCGCAACGGCTCAGTGGTAAAAGAGAAGGTTGAACTGGAACTGGCTGATGTCCTTATCCAGGTCATCGAAAAGAGTCAGCGAGAAAAGCGTGTTAATCTCAAAGGCTCCCGGATCATCGTCTCCGGTGGGGCTGGCGTCGGCAGTCCCGAGGGTTTCGGGTTATTGCGCGAGTTGGCCAACGCCCTGGGCGGTGAGGTGGGGGCCAGCCGGGCCGCGGTTGACAGCGGCTTCATCGACAAGGATCACCAGGTCGGCCAGACCGGCACAACGGTCAGGCCGGCTCTTTACATAGCCGTGGGTATCTCCGGTGCCATCCAGCACCGCGCCGGAATGCAGGAGTCCGCCAAAGTATTGGCCGTAAATACCGATCCCGACGCTCCGATCTTCTCCATCGCCCACTACGGAATCGTCGGCGACTACAGAGAAGTGGTCCCTAAGCTGATAAAAGCGGTCAAAGCCAGAGCATAGAAGAAAATCAAAATGACAAAAAAAGGCTCTAGACCGAAGGCCGGAGACTGTAGGAAATCAAAAACCGTCTTCCTCCAGCCTACAGTCTGCAGCCTTGGGCCTGTTTGCATTTTGATTTTTGATATGTAATCCCCGCCTTCGCGGGGACAAGCTTTGATATTTGATTTTTGATTTTTTTCTCACCAGGGTAGTTTGCAATGGCCAACTTTTTAGCTGATAACTCGGATATTCTTTTCCATCTCGAGCATACTGACCTGGCACGGATTGCCGATTGTCTCGAAGACTCGTATGCCGACGCCGAGAAATTCGACTATGCCCCTGCAAATGCCGCCGAGGCCATCGAAGACTACAAACGCGTGCTCAATGTGCTCGGCGAATTGGCCGGGGATTTCATCGATCCCCGGGCCGAGGACAACGACCGCACCGGCAACCGCATCGAGAACAACCGCGTCGTGCGACCCGTCGGCATGGACGAAGATCTCGAAGCCCTGGCCCAGGCCGACCTGATGGGCTTCACCTTGCCCCGCAAATATGGCGGACTGAACTTTCCTAATCTCATCTACACCATGGCCACCGAAATAGTCTCCCGCGCCGATGCCGCCCTGATGAACATCTTCGGCCTGCAGGGCATCGCCGAGACCATCAACGCCTTCGCCAGCGACGAGATCAAGGACGAGTATCTGCCGAAGTTCTGCGAAGGCCAAGTTACTGGAGCGATGGTCCTCACCGAGCCCGACGCCGGCTCAGACCTCCAGGCCATCAAGCTCAAGGCCACTCAGGACGAGAACGGCCAATGGCTGCTCAACGGCGTCAAGCGGTTCATCACCAACGGCTGCGGAGAGGTCCTGCTCGTGCTGGCCCGCAGCGAGCCCGACCGCGCCGGAGGCCTGGGCCTCTCGCTGTTCATCTGCAATTTCTCCGACGGCGTCAAGCTCCGCCGCCTTGAAGACAAGCTCGGCATTCACGCCTCGCCGACATGTGAAATGCAATTTGACGACGTCCCCGCAAGGCTCATCGGCGAGAGGCAGCGGGGCCTGGTCACCTACGTGATGGCCCTGATGAACGGCGCCCGCATCGGCATTGCCGCCCAATCCCTGGGCATTGCCCAGGCTGCTTACCAGGCGGCCCGGGCCTACGCCGCTTCGCGCAGGCAGTTCGAGGTGGCTATCGAAAAGCTTCCCGCCGTAGCTGACATGCTCGCCAAAATGAATATGGACATCCAGGCGGCCCGGGCCCTGGCCTACGAATCCGCCTTCCATGTGGACCTGGAGAACAGCCTGCTCAAGAAGCTCGAATTCGGCGAAGAACCCCAGGACAAAACCCTGCGCAAGCAGATGCGCCAGGATGCCCGCAAACTCAAACGCGTCAACTCCTTGCTCACCCCCATGGCCAAGTACATCTGCTCGGAGATGTGCAACCGCGTAGCCTACGACTCAATTCAAGTACACGGCGGTTCGGGTTTCATGCGAGATTATCCTGTCGAACGCTACGCCCGCGACGCAAGGATTACTACCATTTACGAAGGCACTTCCCAGCTGCAGATAGTCGCCGCCGTCCGCGGGGTAATGAGCGGGACGGCTCAAAAGAGATTTGACGGTTTTGCCCAGCGCGAATACGACGGCGATCTAGCACCCTTAGCCCAAAAACTTGCCGAGGTCCTGCCCCTGTTCGCCCAGACCACGGCCTTCGTCAAAGAGCAAGGCACGGAGTACATGGATTTACACGGCCGGCAGATAGTCGACGCTGCCACGGACATATACATGGCCTATCTCTTGCTCAACCAGGCTCGCCACAGCCAGGAAAAGCTCACCGTTGCCGACCGTTACATCCTGGAGGTCCTGCCGCGCGTCAAGTACAATTGTGAACTCATCACCAGCGGCGACCGCACAAGTCTGGACTGTTTTGAAACCTTAGCCGGCCCCGTGCCAACCGAATAGCGCCGGACATCAGAATCTGTCATTCCGCACTTGATGCGGAATCCAGTATATTTATCCCCCGGTTTTAGCGGGGGTTTCTTTACCCTCGGCTTTTTGCTTTACTCTCAGCCTAGCGACTGGGCATAATACGGCATCCGTTCAAGAACCCACTAAGGGAAGACAAGCTCATTTGCTTAGCCACTGATTAGCCGGAGAAGAACAATGCCAGATAATTGCCCTATATGTGAAACTGAATTAAAAGAAAAGAGACCAGGCCCTGACACTGGTTATGACTGTCCTCGATGCGGCCGGTTTGTTATGTCTGACCGTACAGAAGGCTCACTCCGGCGCATAATTCTACATGGCCTGGAAGAAGGAAAGGATTGTGAGAAAGAACTAGCTGTTATAAGTCACTCTGTCAGGAGAATGCAGAAGAAGGACGAAAAAGGTTGGCCGATTATTGACGATCAGCTAATTAAGGCAATAGCGAAGAATCCTCTGCCTGATGTAGCCGAGCAAGCTAATAATTTGATAATCTGGCTTGCTGAAAACACCTCCCAAGGCGAGCATCACTCAGTTCAGGCAAGAACGCACCAATCGATCATAGGGGCAAAAACACCTAGAGGTATCTCTGTGATCTTGAAACATCTCTTTGACGAGGGGCTCCTAGATGGCGATTATTCGCAAACGTCAGGCGGTCCGCAAGCTATTGCCTCCCTTTCATTTCGCGGTTGGCAGCACTATCGACAACTCAAAAGAGGTGCCGTTGATAGTCGAAAAGCATTTATGGCAATGGAATATGGAAACAAGGAACTTGACAACATTGTGGCTAACTACTTCAAGCCTGCCGTAGCTGATACGGGTTTCGACTTATATCGCCTTGATGAAAAGCCAAAGGCTGGCCTTATTGATGACCGTCTAAGAGTCGAGATTAGGAGTTCCAGATTCCTAATATCAGACCTGACTGACGACAATAGAGGGGCATACTGGGAAGCGGGTTATGCGGAAGGACTCGGAAAGCCGGTGATCTATACTTGTAAAAGGGAAGTATTCGACAACGAGAAAACACATTTTGACACAAACCACCATCTTACCGTAATCTGGGACGCTGCCAACCTTCAAGAGGCTCTCGATAAACTTAAGGCTACGATCAGGGCTACATTGCCCAATGAAGCAAAACTTAGCGATGATTGATTAGCCAGTAACGTATGTTCTTGCCGCTTATTTGAAAGAGGCCTACTTGCATTCCATCCTTCCAAACGGATATGATATGAAACGGTCATTTTTGAACTTTCCAGTGCTTACCTCCTGAGGGGCTTGTTGTGCCCAAGGCCACCTTCCGCTTTGATTCCCACTCGCTCACCGTAGACGCCCCGGCTGAATCTCTAATTTCCGACACCGCCTTGCTGGCCGATATCGTCCTGAACACCAAGTGCGGCGGGCATGGACTCTGCAACGGCTGTGCCGTGGACCTGATCTCCGGCGAGTTCCGTTCAGTCACCGGCGAAGTCCTCCAACCCAGCCCCGGCCGACGAGTCAGGGTCCTGGCTTGCCAGACTATCGCTACCAGCGAGGAGTTCACCGTTTTCGTCCCTCATCGCAGCCTGGTGGAGACCGGCGAAAAGGTCCTGGTCGACTTCGATTTGGTCAAAACGCCTCAGCTGGACCCACCCTTGCGCGTGCTCAGCCTGGAGTTGCCGGCTCCCGAGCTGGAGGACTCCGCGGGCCACTTCGAACGCATTTGCCGCCAGCTTCAAGCCCAGTCAGTCCTGGACGCCCCGGTTAGCGCTTCTCTGGAGTTGCTTCGGGCCTTGCCCGGCATTTTCGACAAAGACGAATCTGACTTCAAAGTATCGCTGCGTTTGGTCCGAGCTGCCGGCTCCTGGGAGCTGATCGACGTTTGTCCAGCTGGGGTCGACCTAGCCAAGCTGGCTTTGGCCATTGACATCGGCACCACCACGGTCGTCGTAGCCTTGGTTGACTTGTCCGACGAGCCCAAAATCATCGATGCCGTGTCCTCATACAATCAACAGGTTTCCTGCTCTGCGGACGTAGCCTCGCGAATCAGCTTTGCCTCTTCGCCCCAGCGTCTGGCGCAACTGCGCAGACTCATTGTCGACGACACCATCAATCGACTCATCGGCCTGTTACTGCGCAGCCACAGTCTTGAGCCCACGGATATTCCTTTGGCCTGCGTGGCCGGCAACACGGTGATGATGCATCTGTTCCTCGGTTTGGATCCCACCAGTATCGGGCGCTTGCCCTTCGAGCCCGTGGCCGGGGCACCGGG
>DAOVKO010000185.1 GCA_030631725.1 Actinomycetes bacterium
ACTGCCCTGACCAGCGAACACGCCGCAATCCTCAGGCGCTTCTGCGACCGGGTGGTCGTGGTCTTCGATTCCGACCAGGCCGGCCGAGCCGCCGCCGAGAGGGCTCTGGATATCTTCCTCCGCCCCCGTATTGCCCTTAGTGTCGCTCGCGTGCCCGAAGACAAGGACCCCTGCGATTACATCAGCAAGCATGGCCCCGAGGCCTTCGAGCGACTAATCGACAACGCCACCGATGCCCTCGAGTATAAGTGGCAGCTCACTCGCCAGGCCCAGGCAGACCCCGCGAGCCCCGCCGCCAAGCACCGCGCTATCCGCGAGTTCCTCTTGGCCGTAGCTCGCTCAGCATATTTCGACGGAAGCGATCCGGTCTGGCGGGGACTGCTCCTCAATCACTTGGCCAAGTTGCTTTCCATCCCCCCCGCCGAGGTCTTGGCTATGGTCAATCGGCTCAAGGCACAAGTACCTGGCTTTGCCGGCCAAACCACACCGTCCTCAGATTCACCGGCCAAGCCCCAGGCCACTTTGACTACTCTTGAAAAAGCACTGCGACAGCTGCTTCAGGTCTTGCTCAATAAGCCCTCATATATCCAAAAGGTCGCCGCCGTCCTTGGCCCCGATGACTTCACCGACACCGCTCTGGCTCCTGCCGCCAAGGAAATCTTCAAATGGGCCGCCGACTCTGACCAGCCCCAGTTGGCCCAACTGCTCGCCGACCATGCCGACCTCGAACAGGCCGATTTGATCACTTCTTTGGCCCAGGAAGGTTTGCAAAAGGGAAATCTCCAGGACAATCTCGCCGGAGCACTCGACTATATCAACGCTCATCACCGGCAGAACCAATTGCGCCAGACCGCAGACGCTCTTCGTAATGCTCAGGCTGATTTGTCTGAGCAGCAGATAAACCAAATGTTACAGCAAGTCCAATCGCAACTGCGGACCCACGATCAGAGAAATCCCGGTATCCGCGTTTGACTTGCCTTTGCCGAGCTGGACTGTACTGCTGAACATGCCAATTTGGAGGAATCTTAAGTGGAGAAGTTAGAGCAAAATATCGAGATCCTGCTGCAGCGGGGCAAACGCAGGGGATACCTCACTTACGAGGAGATTAATCGCTCTCTTCCTGAGGAGGGCGTCTCTCCGGACCGCCTCGACCATCTCTTGATGACCCTGGACGACTTGCGAATCGATCTGCTCGACGAGGAAGACGTACCCAAGCAGCCCCAAGCCCAGGCTGATGGCCAGATCAAGACCGAGACGGCCGCTTCAGGCTGGACCGCCGACCTTACTGAGTCCACTGCACGCATCGACGACCCCGTTCGTATGTATCTCCAGCAGATGGGAGAGATCCCTCTGCTTACCCGCCCAGAGGAAATCGCCCTCGCCAAAAAAATCGAATGGTCCCGCAAACGCTTCCGCAGAAAAGTCTTGGAGTCCGACCTCTCCTTGGCCGGAGCCGTCGAAATCCTCTCCCAGGTCGCCTCCCGCGAGTTGCCCTTTGACCGCAACATGAAGGTCTCAACCGCCGAAACCCTCGCAAAGAGCACCATCCTCAAACGCCTACCAGAGAACCTCGGGACCGCCCGCAAGATGTTGGCCCAGAATCGGGCAGATTGGGCCAAGCTCCAGAAACACGACCGCCATAACGGGCAAAGCGACTTGACCAAACGTCTCCATTCCCGCCGCCGACGCGCCGTAACCCTCATCGAGGAACTCAGCCTGCGAACCAGTCGCGTTCAGCCCTTTATGAAAAAAATGAAAAATATCTCCCAAAAAATTGCCAGGCTTATCCGCCAAATCCGGGACCTGGAAAAATCCGACGCCAATCCTGAGGAACTCTTCGTCATGCGCCAGGAGCTCGAGGGCCTCACAGACCTGGCCATGGAAAGCCCTCCGGACCTGGACAAACGTGTAGCCGACACCGAGAAATTTTTCGCCGAGTATGAGGAAGCCAAGCGCAAGCTCTCCGGCGGAAACCTTCGCTTGGTCGTCTCCATCGCCAAGAAATACCGCAACCGCGGCCTGAGCTTCCTCGATATCATCCAGGAGGGCAACACCGGACTGATGCGGGCCGTTGATAAATACGAGTATCGCCGTGGTTATAAGTTCAGCACTTACGCCACCTGGTGGATTCGACAGGCCATCACGCGGGCCATTGCCGATCATGCCCGAACCATACGCATCCCGGTCCACATGATCGAGACCATGTCTCGACTCCGCAACATCTCCAAGGTCTTGCTCCAGTCTCTGGGCCGCGAGCCCACTATTGAGGAGATCGCCGACCTTGCCGACCTGCCCGTCAGCGAGGTTCGTCGGGTCTTGAAAATCTCTCGCCACCCCATTTCGCTCGATCGCCCCGTCGGAGAAAGCGAGGACAGCTATTTCGGCGACTTCATCGAGGACGATCAGGCCGAGTCACCCGTCCAGGCCGCCAGCCAGGAAATGCTCAAGGACAAAATCGAAGCCGTCCTCACCACCCTCACTTACCGCGAACGCGAGATCATAAAGCTCCGTTACGGCATCGGTGACGGTTACACTTACACCCTCGAGGAGGTCGGACGCATCTTCCAGGTCACCAGGGAGCGCGTCAGGCAAGTCGAGGCCAAGGCCATCAATAAGCTCCAGCACCCCGTCCGCTCCCGAAAGCTCGAGAGTTTTCTCGACGAAGGCCCCAAAAACCTGCCCGACCCCAACGAACTGTAGTTTAGTGTGTCATTCCTGCTTGTTTAGCCCCCAGGTTCCAAAGGACGCTACGCGTTATCCTGGGGGTTCTTTGCATTTCTCTAACGCCCCCAGGCTGCGTCCTGGGGGTTCATCCCGGCTCCGCGCCGGGGCCTGTCCCGGCTCTGCGCCGGGGTTTCTTTTCTTACTTTGTGCCTTTGTGCCTCTGTGCCTTTGTGCCTTTGTGCCTTCCTTTACCCCCGGTTCTCCCTGGCGGCTTTTCTTATCGACAAACTCACATTACCCCTTGCCTCTTCGCTTGCCCCAGAGCATAATAGCTTCTCTGTTCTGTTCTCCTGAGAGGATCTATGGGCCCTGTTATTCAATCTCTACTTCGTCTTCAGGAAATTGAAACCCAGCTTTGGGCTTTGCGCGATGCACTGACTGCAAAAAACCACGCCGTCAACGCTCAGCAGCGAAAAATCCAGCAGCTCCAGCAGCAGACCCAGCAGAAGCTCGATCAGCTAAAGCACGCCCGGGCCGACGCCGACAGTCAGGAGTTGGACATAAAAGCTCAGGAGTCCGAGATTGGAAAGCTCCGTAACGCCCTAAATACTGCCAGGACCAACAAGGAGTACAACGCCATTCTCTCCCAGATAAATAGCGACCGGGCCGAGATCGCCCGTCAGGAGGAAAGGGGCTTGGCCCTGCTCACCCAGATTGATCAGATGGACGCCGAGTGCCGCCAGGCACAGAAGCAGATCGCCCAGGCCCAGGACCGCCTCGACGCCCTCCGCCGCGACCAGCAAGACGCCCAGGCCCAAAGCCGGCAGGATTTGGACAAGCTTGAGCAGGCTAAAGCCACTGTGGCCGATTCCATCCCCGCCTCCGTGCTCGATCAGTTCCAGCGCATCGGCCAAAGCTTCAACGGCCAAGCCATGGCCGCCGTCACCCAACCCGACCACCGCGGCTCCGCCTATTGCTGCAGCGGTTGTTACATGAGCATCACCATTGATACCGTTGATGTGCTTATGAGCAAAGACGAAATCAAGCAGTGCCCCAATTGCCAGCGACTCCTCTACATCCCACCCGAAGAACCTTGATAGAAATATCAAAAATCAAAGTGCAAAAATCAAAGCTTGTCCCCGCGAAGGCGGGGATGACATATCAAAATGTAAAAATTGTATCTACATTTCTATTTTTATGCTGAGCATTCCTCGCTTTTTGAATTTTGATATGTAATTTTGCTATTTGATTTTTGATTTTTTATTTGGCTTTCTATCCACGCTCGCACCGCTGCCAAAAAGCCTATCGTTGCCGTCTCCACCCGCAGTGTATTTTCCCCCAGGAACACCGCCTCATAGCCCCGCTCTTCTGCCCGCCTCTGTTCTTGGGCAGTTAGTCCCCCTTCCGGCCCGACCAGTAGCACCAAGCCACCAGCCCGATTCGCCTTTTCCAAAACCCGCAATATCGGCTCAGCCGATGCATTCACCGCCCCTACCAAGCCCAGACAATCATCCTTCCTTCCTTTGAGAATTTCCTTCAGGCCTCTTGGCTGGGCAATTTCCGGCAAATAGGCCTGTCCGCACTGTTTAGCCGCTTCGATGCAGCGTCTGTTCCACTTACTCAATTGCTCTGCCGACCCCGCCCC
>DAOVKO010000073.1 GCA_030631725.1 Actinomycetes bacterium
CCCCTGGCTCGCAAAAAAACTCCAACTGCCAGAACTGTTGCTATAGAGTTAGCCCGTTTGGCTCTCGACCGCCACTGCACGGACATTGTCGTCCTTGATCTTCGCCGCCTCTCGCCGGTTACCGACTTTTTCGTCATCGCCACCGGCACTTCCGATCGCCAGATGAGCAGTTTGGCCATGGAGATGGCCGATACCGCTGCTCAGGACGACCATCCCGCCTTTTCCATTGGTGGTCTGCCCCAGGCCACTTGGGTCCTGATTGACTTTATCGACGTGATCGTCCATTTGTTCGATTCCGAGCACCGCAGCTACTACGATCTGGAAATGCTCTGGGGCGACGCTCCAAAGACCCGTTGGAAAAGGCCCCGCCCCAAACGCCCCGGACCTGAGCCTGATCATCCTTGAAGTTTTCCTGCTAAAACCCTACCATTCGATTTCAAATGGAATTGATTATCGACATTCTCTCTCAACGTGCAGCCGCAGCCATTAAAGCCGCGACTCACCTGGACGCACCACCCATTCTCAAACCCTCGGCTGAAGACCGCTTCGGCGATTATCAGATCAACGGCGTCATGGCCTTGGCCAAGCAGCTCAAGAAGAACCCCCGGCAGTTAGCTCAAAGAATAGTCCAGGCCCTCGAGATCGACGATATCTGCCAATCGCCCGAAGTCGCGGGCCCGGGCTTTATCAATCTGCGCCTGCGGCAGGACTGGGTCGAATCCCGCGCCGCCGAGCTATGCGCCGATGATCGGATCGGTGTGCCCAGGGTTGCGGAACCTCAAACCGTGGTCATCGACTATGCCGGCCCAAACCTGGCCAAGGAAATGCACGTCGGCCATTTGCGCCCCTGCATCATCGGTGACTGCCTCGCCCGCCTGACCGAGTTTCTGGGCCACCGCGTCATCCGCCAGGACCACGTCGGCGATTGGGGCACGCAGTTTGGAATGCTTATCAGTTTCCTCCGCCGTACTGTGCCCCAGGCCCTGGATGGCTCATCGCCGCTGCACTTGGCCGACCTGGAGGAATTCTATCGTCAGGCCAAGCAGCTCTTTGATTCCGACGCCGACTTTGCCGACCAGGCCCGCCAGGCCGTTGTCGATCTCCAGGCCCACGATCCGGACACGCTCAAAGCCTGGCGGCTCTTCCGCGGCGAATCTCTCCGCCACGCCGCAGCCATTTATTCGCGTTTGGGACTCTTGATGCAGCCCCAGGACGTCCGCGGCGAAAGCGCCTACAACGACGATTTGCCGCGAGTCGTTGCCGAGCTGGATTACCTGGGCCTGATTAGCGAATCCGACGGCGCCGCCTGCGTCTTCCTCGAAGGTTTCACTGCCAAAGACGGCTCAGCTTTGCCGGTGATCGTTCGCAAGTCCGATGGCGGATTCCTTTATGCCACCACCGACTTGGCCGCCCTGCGCTACCGTATTGGTCAGCTCAAGGCTGATCGCGTCATTTACGTTGCCGATGCTCGCCAAAAGCTTCACTTTCAGCAGGTCTTTGCCTTGGCTCGCCGGGCCGGGTTCGTCAAGCCTTCCACTGTTCTCGAACATGTAGCCTTCGGTTCTATGCTCGGCAAGGACGCCAGACCCTTCAAAACCCGCGAAGGTGGCACCGTCAAATTAGCCGACCTGCTTGACGAAGCCCAGCAGCGGGCCCTCAAACCCGTTAGCGAAAAGAATCCTGAACTGTCCCCGGACCTCCAGCGCCGCATCGCCAGCGTGGTCGGCCTTGGCGCCGTAAAGTATGCCGACCTGTCCCAAAACCCCGTCAGCGATTACGTCTTCGACTGGGACAAGCTGCTCAGCCTCGACGGCAACACCGCCCCTTATTTGCAGTACGCTTACGTCCGCGTGCAGAGCATCTTCCGCAAGGGGCAGATCAATCTGGACGAATTGCATTCTGCCCCCGCCCAACTCTGTCTGGACCACCAGGCCGAACTCGCCTTGGCCAAGCACCTCCTCCGCCTGCCAGAGCCCATCTATCAAGCCCAGGCTACTTACAAGCCCAACATACTCTGCAATTATCTCTATGAGTTAGCCGGACGATTCACCAGCTTTTACGGCGACTGTCCCGTGCTCAACGCCGCTCAGCCCACTCGCACCAGTCGCCTATTGCTCTGCGACTTGACTGCCCGCACTCTCGAGCTCGGCCTGGGCCTGCTCGGCATCGACACCATCTCTCAAATGTAAAAGCTAATCCCCCTCCATGTTTTTCTGTATCCGTGGGATCCGCGTAATCTGCGAGATCAGCGTCTTTCATTAGACTGTAGGCTATAGGCTGTAGACTTGAGTATCTTGTCTTACTGCGCCTCCAGCCTCACGCCTCGAGCCTCTCTTTCCTACGGCATTGTAAATTCATGTCCGGGCTCGCGTACCGACAGCACCGGACAAGGCGCCTTGCGCACCACTTTTTCCGCCACCGAGCCCAATAGCATCTGCTTTAGTGCCCCTCGCCCGTGCGTCCCAATCACGATCAGCTCACTTTTCCGTTCCTTAGCCACTCGGATGATTTCCAGAAAGGGCCGCCCGCTGATAACTTCTCTGCTGGCCTGCAGCTTCTCGGGCACATATTTCCCCGCGAACTCTTCCATTTGCTTGGTGGCGGTTTTGATCAATTCGTCCGGCGTAGGCCCAGCCGGCAAAGTCTCCGGCCCCATCGCCATCCAGTATTGATATGCCTGGTCCACAACATGCAGCAGATGCAGCCGGGCCCCGAACGTCTGGGCCAGCAGCACCGCGTAGTTCACCGCCCCCACGCTAAGTTCTGAAAAGTCTGTCGGGCAGAGTATTCTTTGCAGTTTTGCCATCGAGCCGTCCTCCCCAATTAGCCCCGAGGCCTGGCGCCTCTGCTTATGTCTTGCGATGTCTGATTTTCCAGCGTTGGTGGCGCTTCTTCGACCCCACTTTCCGCCGTCTGCGTGGCTTAGCCATCAAGTTCCTCTCATAGTTCGTTCTTATTCACCAATATCCACAAAGAACCCTACTGTTTTATCATCGTCTTTCGCTGGTCTCTTGTCAACATAGTTTTGCCGCCGCTGGCCGCCTCCTGCCGGTTTTGTTAGAATACGCTCTTCGGAGCATTCTGATCGGTTTCCCCACGGACGCCTAACCCAGTGTCCCAGCCCAAGTTCACTCTACTATCGAGACGTCTAGCCGAATGCCCTGCCGAGCGACTGTTGTTGATTCAGCCCGGGGCCCTCGGCGATTCGCTGCTCACGTTGCCCGTTGCTGACCAACTCTCCAAGGCCTTCCCCAGCTTGGCCATCGAGATCCTCGGCCACCTTGACTACATCAGCCTTTTTCCTCACCATCGAGCTGTAAGCAGCGTCGCCGACATCGACACCGCTCCACTGCATCTGCTCTTTGCCGAGCCGCCCGGCGAATTGCCTTGTGTCTTTGCCGATTACCTTGGGCGTTTCGATGCTGCTGTTAGCTGGCTCGGCCAAGCCGATAGCCCCTTTTGCCGCAACCTCTCAGCCGCCATAGCAGGCCCTGTCATCTGCATCGATCGTGGCCCGCCTTGCGATTATCCCCATCACGTCGTTCACTATTGGCTCAGCCAACTCTTCAGAAATCCCACACCGCCAGACCAATGGGATTATCAGCTCCGTCTATCTGACGCCGACGTCTCCGCCCCGGCCCAGCAGCTCTCCTCCCGCCTCGGTTGGCCCATTGACCAAACCGAATACCTCATCTTTCATCCCGGGGCTGGCTCAGCCCAAAAAACTTGGCCCGCTTCTTGCTTCGCCCAATTGGCCAGTCGCATCACCGAAGACACCAACTATCGCATTGTGTATTTACTAGGCCCCGCCGAAACCGAACGCTTCTGTGCCCAGACCATCAGCCTGCTCAGCACCACCGGCCAAGTCCTCTCCAGCCTCGATATCTCCCAGGCCTCTGCCCTGATAAGTCATTCTCGCGCCTTTCTTGGCCACGATTCAGGCCCGTCCCATCTCGCCGCCGCATTATCCGTTCCCACTCTAGCCCTCTTTGGCCCATCCGACCCAACCCATTGGCAACCCCTCTGCCCCGCCGCCCACATCATCTGTACCCCCGACCAATCCCCCCTTTGCCCCGAATCCCCTTCCATTGATGCCGTTTATAGCGCTTTGCAGAACGTCCTAGACTGATACAAGACGCAGTCTCCATCATCTTTCCATCCTGACCCCAACGGTCTAAAATCTGCCGGGAGAATGCTAGCTTGACAACGCCTGCCTATGCCCGTAGGTTTATATCCCCACTTGCTCACAAAACTGACATTTCGGAGGGAATTTATCATGATAGTACCTAATCGATGGATTCGAGCGGTTCTGCTCCTTATCTCTGTTGTTGCGTTGGCCGTTTCGGCGTCGCAGGCTCAGACCGCCCGCGAAATCGCCAAAAAGGCCTCTCCCTCGGTCGTTATGTTGGTTATGGAAGACCAGAACGGCCAGCCTCTTTCTCTGGGCAGCGGATTTGTCGTCCGTGAGGGAATAATCGCCACCAACCGTCACGTTGTTGAGGGGGCCTCCAGAGGATACGCCAAACTCGCCGGCCAAAAGGAAAAGCACAATATAGACGGAACCGTCGGGGTCAACACCTTCGCAGACTTGGTTCTTCTTTCGTGTAAATCCCTAAAGCGTGATACTGGCAGCTTGGGCGAGAAACCCCAAAGTCGCCAGGTAAGTGTGCCTCCCTTAACTCTCGGCGACAGCAATCAAGTTGAGGTGGGCGATGAGGTCTATGTTGTCGGCAACCCGATGGGTCTTGAGGGGACCATTTCCCGAGGCATTGTCAGCGGCATCCGCAAGATGGAAAAGGACAAGCTCTTCCAAATCACGGCCCCTATTTCACCGGGAAGCAGCGGAGGCCCCGTACTCAACGCCAAGGGGGAGGTTATTGGCGTTGCTGTGGCCACATTCAAGGGAGGGCAGAATCTCAACTTCGCCGTCCCTGCATCATACCTATCTTCGCTTCTGCAGAATATAGAGGCCGTCAAACCGCTGGCGGTGAAAAAGAAATTGTCAAACGGCCAAGCTAAGTCAATCCTTGGAAAATCCGGTGGGGGGATTATCGAAGGTGTAGAAGTAAGAAATTTCCGCTGGGCGTCGGGGTCGAGCAGAGATTTCTATTTGACGCTGCGAAATCTGTCTAGAAAGCCCATCAAGAATGTAAGGTGTATGCTTATATGTTACGACCAAACCGGTGTGCCTGTGGATTTCACATATGCTTCACATTGGAATAGTATCATCCCTCCGGGACTGGCCAAGACAGTATGGGGCGGCTTTGATACTTCTATGGGGGAAGTCGCCAGAAGAAATGCGGCTGGGGAGCTTGAAACGCCCGAAATCCGGGTTCTGTCTTTCGAGTTTGCGGAACCGGAAGAAACAAAAGACCTTCCTTAAGCTCCGGAAGCCCTCCCAAACTCGACAACCGACAGATTTGCTAACTCTGGACTTTTGAGTAGCTCATTGGCCATAGTGCGGATTGCGACCAGATGCATATGCGTAATATCCATAGTGGATTCTGCGCTTCCTTTCCTGACGGTAATTGTCCCCCACTTCTCAGTCGCCAATATCTTATAGGCATCACTGAGTTCTTTATCAACATGTGCTCCACCATCTTGGTTTGCCGCTGCTAGAACGATATCTTTCCTTGCTAGTTTCAGGTCGGACCTAAGACGCCAGACAATCTGGTTCCACCATTGTTCTGCGGGCAAGACTCCCGAAACGCCCGGTTTGAAGTCTTCAAGATCCGGGCCGTAGCCAGATTTCGCTCCACCCAACCTGAGTATCCCCATACTGAATGAGTCTACTGCTACATAACCTTCTATCTTTTCTTGTCGCCCCACAACGGTAGTGAATATATTTATGTCCTTGGCGTTCAAATGCTTGAGTATGGAAATAGAATTAGGAGTATCATGCAGAAGGACTCTAATGCTTGTGGCAATCCTTATTGCCTCGTCTAGCTGCCCACGGTCAAAAAGCGCAGCAGAAGTCCTCAGAAAGCCAATCTGGCGTTGTAGTTGATATCTGAACCTGTCAAGATTAGGTTTGTTCATACAGCCTCTGACGACTTCTCTGCAAAATGACCAATAACAAATAACCAATGACTAATAACCAATGATTTTCTTCCGTCTCGCAAGCCTCAAGTTTCACGCCTCAAACCTATTCTATTTCTTCGCTGCGAATGTGAACTTATGGCCATCGCCGTCGACTGTTACGGTATCGCCGTCGCTGAACTCGCCCGCCAGAATTCGCTGAGCTAAGGGATTTTCGATCCGCTGCTGAATCGTCCGCTTCAAAGGCCTGGCCCCATACGTCGGGTCATACCCCTCGGACGCCAGTTGCTCCTTAGCCTTATCCGTAACCTCCAGCTTCATATTCCGCCCTGCCACTCTGTGAGTCAGATACCCCACCTGGATATCAACGATGGCCCGCAGATCTTCCTTGCTCAAAGTCCTGAACACAATCACCTCATCGACTCGGTTCAAGAACTCCGGCCGGAAGCGGTCCTTCAGAATCGTCTTCACCTGAGCCTCAATCTCCCAGTCCGCCCCCTCGTGGCTGGTCAGCTCCTGGATAGCGACCGAGCCGATATTACTGGTCATGATGATCACCGTGTTTTTGAAATCCACCGTTCGCCCCTGACCATCAGTCAGCCTGCCGTCGTCCAGCACTTGCAGCAGCACGTTGAACACATCCTGATGAGCCTTTTCGATCTCATCCAGCAGAATCACGCAATAAGGCCGTCTGTGCACCGCCTCGGTCAACCTGCCCCCCTCCTCATAGCCCACGTATCCCGGCGGGGCCCCGATCAGCCGGGCCACCGAGTGTTGCTCCATGAATTCGCTCATGTCGATTCGCACGCAGGCCCGCTCATCGTCGAACAGAAACTCCGCCAACGCCCGACTCAGCTCCGTTTTACCCACACCCGTGGGCCCGAGGAACATGAATGAGCCGATCGGCCGATTCGCCTCGCCCAGCCCCGCCCGCGCCCGCCGTACCGCATCGGAGATCGCCCCTACCGCCTCGTCCTGCCCCACTACTCGCATCTTCAGCCGCTCTTCCATGTTCAGCAGCTTGTCCCGCTCGCCTTCGAGCATCTTGGCCACCGGGATCCGGGTCCACTTGCTCACCACCTGGGCAATCTGCTCGCTGGTTACTTCTTCGTGAATCAATCCGCCTCCATCCTTTTGCAGGGCGGAGAGTTTCTCTTCGCACTGTTTGCGCTTCTTTTCCAGTTCCCCGATCGTGCCGTACCTCAGCCGAGCCGCCTTCTCCAGCTCTCCCGCCCGCTGAGCTTGCTCCAGCTCTATCTTGGTCGCATCTATCTGTTCCGCTATTTTCTTAATCTCCGCCAGTGCTCCCCGCTCGTTTTCCCAGCGAGCCGTCAACTGGCTGTTCTTTTCCTTAAGTTCGGCCAGTTGCTTCTCCAGCCGTTCCAGCCGTTGTTTGCTGGCCTTGTCTTTTTCCTTTTTCAAGGCCTCTCGTTCGATTTCCAACTGCACTGCCCGCCGCCGGATTTCATCCAGCTCTGCCGGCATCGAATCGTTTTCTATCCGCACTCGGCTGGCCGCCTCGTCCATCAGGTCGATAGCTTTGTCCGGCAAAAACCTGTCCGAAATATACCTGTCCGCCAGCGTCGCCGCCGTCACCAGGGCCGAATCCTGGATCCGCACCCCGTGATGCGTGTCGTAGCGCTCCTTCAAGCCCCGCAAGATGGCAATGGTTTCTTCCACGCTCGGCTCACCCACGGTAATCGGCTGAAACCGCCGCTCCAGAGCCGCGTCTTTCTCCACCTGCTTGCGATACTCATCCAGCGTCGTCGCCCCTATGCACCGCAGTTCTCCCCGGGCCAGGGCCGGCTTGAGCAAATTACCCGCATCCACCGCTCCTTCCGCTCGGCCCGCCCCTACCACGGTATGCAGCTCATCGATAAACAGAAGCACCTGCCCTTCGGAACCCAGCACCTCTTTCAGTACCGCCTTGAGTCTATTCTCGAATTCTCCCCGGTACTTAGCGCCGGCGATAAGTGCCCCCATGTCCAGAGCTATCAATCGTTTATTTGCCAATCCGCTCGGCACATCACCGTTGACAATCCGCTGGGCCAGCCCTTCCACAATTGCTGTCTTGCCCACTCCAGCCTCACCGATCAGCACCGGATTATTCTTCCTACGTCGGCTCAGAACCTGCATACACCGACGAATTTCCTCATCCCGTCCGATTACTGGGTCCAGCTTGCCTGCCCGGGCCAACTCCACCAAATCGGTTCCATAGCGATCCAGGGCCCGATATTTTTCTTCCGGGTTCTGGTCCGTCACCCGTGCCGAGCCGCGAGTCTGCTTCAGGGCTTGTAGAATCCCCTCCGGCGTAGCCCCGCACACGCTGAGCAGCTCCTTGGCCTCGCCCTTAACCTTCGCCAAGGCCAGCAGCAAATGCTCCGTTGAAATGTATTCATCCTTTAGCTGGTTGGCTTCTTTCTCCGCTGTCAACAGAATATTCACCACCGCTGTGCCTGCCACCGGCACACCTGCTCCCGATACCTTTGGCAGTCGTGCCAACTCGCTCTGCGTGATTTCTCGCAGACGCTGCACGTGGGCGCCCACCTTTTCCAGCACCGGCACGATTACTCCCCCCTGGTCTTCGTCCAGCAGTCCCGCCAATAGGTGCAAGGGCCCCACCTCTGCGTGTTGGCCTTCGTTTGCTCGCCGCTGCGCTGTTGCCAGGGCCTCTTGGGCCCGAACCGTTAATTTTTCTGGCCTAATCATGTTATCCCCTATCCTTCGTGCTAAGCGTTCTGTTCCTCTTTCCGTATTCTCCTCATTTATCCGCAAATCGCGTGCCAGACACACTGCTTACATAACTGCTGCCTTGACAAGCTCTAGCGTTAACCACTCTCCCGACTCTGCTCTGCCCTTACGACACTTTAGACCGCCAAAACTGTCATTTTGGCACTTCTCTAGCGACTCCCACAAATTGGAAGATGTCCATAATAGCCTGTGAATATTGGACTTAAATCGCCCGTCAACTCACTTGAGTCGATGGCACGGCCTTTGCACCAACAGCCACATGGTACGATTGTGCCTTGCTTGAGGTCCATGCCGCAAGGCCGAGTGAATAATCAGGAGTTTGCAAAAACCACGGACGAAACGTCCCGCTAACAAGGAGCACTGCCATGGCCAAGATTATCGGCATAGATTTGGGCACTACCAACTCGGTAGTAGCCGTCATGGAAGGTTCTCAGCCCAAGGTCTTGATAAACTCTTCCGGTTCCCGACTAACGCCTTCGGTTGTAGGCTTTACCGATAAGGGCGAGCGGCTCGTCGGCCAGATCGCCCGCCACCAGCAGGTCACCAACCCCGAAAACACCATCTTTTCCATCAAGCGCTTCATGGGCCGCC
>DAOVKO010000045.1 GCA_030631725.1 Actinomycetes bacterium
ACGTCAATATCTGTGGCCTTGCCGAATGAGTCTTTCCGAGCCAGGCCGATAAAGACCAGGCCGACGGGTTTTTCGGTCGTACCACCGTCGGGCCCGGCAATTCCCGTAACAGCCAGGGCCCAGTCGGCTCCAGTGCGGGCAATGGCCCCGGCAGCCATCGCTCGGGCACACTCGGCGCTGACCGCCCCGTGCTTTTCCAGAATCTTCTCGGACACCCCCAGCAACTGAATCTTAGCCTGGTTGGCGTAAGTGACCAGATCGGCCAGTAGGAACTTGCTGGCTCCGGGCACATCGCTCAGGAGTTTTCCAATCAGTCCGCCTGTGCAGGACTCAGCCAGAGCCAGGCTCTGGTTTTTGCGCACCAGCATCTCGCCGAGGACCTGGGCGAGGGTCTGCTGATCCTGGCCGAAGAGGAATTGGCCCAATCGCGAACAAATCTGGCGGCTCTTCTCATCCAGTAACTCCAAGGCAGCCGCGGGCGAATCGCCCCTGGCGGTGATGCCAACGGTAATGACCCCGTCGTTGGCGGTGATGCCGACCTGCGGATTTTCCGGCCGGCCCATGAGGTCTTTTATCAGGTTGAAAATGTCCGATTCGCCGGCCCCGCAGCAGTGCAGACTCCTGGAGACGATAGCCGATTCGGCCAATCTCAGCCGCCGGAGTTCCGGCTCGATGCGATCGGAGAACATGGCCCGCATCTCGTGAGGCACGCCCGGCAGAGCGAAAATGTGCGTTTGGCCAAGCTTTGCGGCGATTCCCGGGGCCGTGCCCCAGGAGTTTTCGATGCTGCGGGCGGCCGCTGGTATCATGGCCTGAACGCGGTTGACAGGGCTCATGGGACGCTTGAGCCGGGCAAAATATTGCTCGATCTGCCCCAGGGCCGACTGATCCATCTGTAGGGGGCTTCCCAGGGCCTCTGACAGGGCGTATCTGGTGATGTCGTCGGCGGTAGGGCCCAGCCCGCCGGTAACCAGGACCAACTGGCAGCTGGCAGAGAGGTTTTTGATGGCCTGGGTCAGGCGGCCGGCGCTGTCCCCGAGGACCAGGTGGGCTTGGACGGTTATACCGAGTTTGGCCAGTTTCTGGGCCAGGAAGGGGAAATTGCTGTCCTGCACTTGGCCGGAGAGTATTTCATCGCCCTGGGAGATGATTCCCGCAGACATGGCCGATACTCCAGAGGTCCGTAAAAACCACAGGAATACACTCTTAGAGGCAGCCGGTCAAGCCGCAGAGGTCCCGGCTGGGCCGGACTTTGCAAAGTGAGGGCTCTGGCCAGCATTTTTTAGTTGAAAGATCGTCGCGGAAAGGCCATATTGTTTAGAAGCCGGGCTGAAGAATCCCAGCCGGGCTCTGACCGGTAGTTCGCTTGCCTTTGGTCGATAAGCTCAAATTAAGGATGTATCCATGGCTATTGCAGGAAGAAACGTACAAGGGACGCCCCCGCCTTACGCCTTGATAGTATTGGTGACTCTGACAGTCATTCTGGCGGCAGGTACGGTGTGGATGTACCTTAAATGGAGCCAGTCAAATCAGGAATTGGCCGAAATGCGCCAGACGCAGCAGAGTCTCTTGACCAGCGGGGAAGCCAAGGACCAACCGTACAAGACAGCCGAGGCTGAGGCCCTCAAAGCCGAGGGCCGGCCCAGCGTCGTTGGCTACTTGCTAGGCCAGAGGGACGAACTGCGTGTGGCGATTGCCGGCGACGTGGCTCTGAGCAATGCTGATGTGCAAAAGAAAATAGATGCAGCCTTGCGAGCGGCCCAGGTGAGCCTGGAAAAAGCCCAAGCAGCGAGCCTGTCGGGTCTGCCGTTGGTAGAAGTCATCAAGACAATGTCCGAGGCTTATGATACCCAAAGCCAAGCCTTGAGTGACCGTGGTAATACCCTCGCTGCCGCGGAAGAATCGGCCAAACAGGCTCACGAGCAGATGCAGGCAGTAAGAACAAATGCAGACCAATACGCTGCCCAGGTCCGCTCGGATATGCAAGCCAGGCAGGCCAAGGTCGAGCAGTACCTGAAAGAATGGGACGCCAATCTGGAAACCGTGCGCAAAGACCTTGATGAGCTCGAACAAACGCTAAATACTGTAAAGGGTTTGGCCCAGGACGAGGTCGAGGCCATGCAAAAAACGCTCAACCAGACCAAGAGACGCCTGCAGACCCTGATTGAGAAGGTCCAGCAGTGGCGTAAAGAGGGGGGCATCGACTTTACGGGGATAGTCAGTCAGGCTGACGGGAAGATCGTGACCATGGTGCCCGGGCAGAACTTGGTCTTGATCGACATCGGCCAGGCAGAGCATCTGCCGCTGAGCCTGCGGTTCGAGGTTTTCTCTCCGGCTGAACGGATTACCGAAAGCACGCCCAGCAAGGGCACCATCGAAGTTGTCCGGGTGGGTCCGAAACTCAGCGAGTGCCAGATAATGCGCACAACCCCTGGTCAGTCTATCATCGCCGGCGACCTGATCATAAATACGGTGTACGATCGGCAGAATAGCTACGTCTTCAGGGTTATCGGGGAGTTCGATCTGGACGGCAGTGGCAAGCCCGACCCCAACGGGGCCAAGAGCGTGGAACTATTAATCGAGCGCTGGGGCGGAAAGGTGGTGCCGGAACTGGAAGTGCAGACGGACTTTCTGGTAGTGGGCAGCGAACCTCAGGTACCGGACAAACCGGACGAGTTCGACCTGGCAGCCATGTCTCTATACGAGCAGAAGCTCAAAGAACACAAGGCCTATATAGACGCTCAGAACCGGGCGGTAGCCCTGTCGATACCTATGCTGAACCACAAAAGATTCCTGTATCTTCTGGGCTTGGGCAATCGCAGTCTGCTGGAGCCCTTGGATTATGACAAGTCGGACCCCTGGCCTCCGTAGGAGATACTTCGTGTCTCTGTTAATCGGATCCGAAACAAGACGGGTCTTGCTCTTCTGGCAGGACTGATTAGGAACGGGGCGAATGCCCCCCCTTGCGGCTCAGGAATATCTCGCGAATGTCGCGCAGGGTGTAGCCGCTACGGTTGAGCTTGCGGATCAGCTTGATCCGACTTATGGAT
This sequence comes from Actinomycetes bacterium, assembly GCA_030631725.1. Lineage (GTDB taxonomy): Bacteria > Planctomycetota > Phycisphaerae > JAACET01 > JAACET01 > JAACET01. The sequence continues at coordinate 3,051 of DAOVKO010000045.1, forward strand.
TCTTTATCGAAGAGACGTTGACCGGCGGGGCTTTTACCGGCGGGTTTGACGAGTCCGAGCATGACGTAGTACTGCAGCATTTGCCGGGAGATACCTGCCTTTTCAGCCGTCGCCCCTATACGCAGCAGCGTGTATTTCTTCGCAGTTTTGTTCAAGGGCTGCCTCCACTCATCATTCAAACCTTCTTTACTCAAACTGACCGATTTTGCGATACGTTGTCATTGCGAGCAACCGCTTTGCGGTTGCGTGGCAATCTCAAAAACGAGATTGCTTCGTCGTTCGCCAAGCTCACTCCTCGCAATGACATACAGCAAGCTTCTTCTAGAAACCGGTCAGTTTGAGTTCCTCAACTGAGCCACCAGGCATCAAAACGGAGGATATAAATCCACAGCAAAAGATTGGTCAGTCCATGAGCCACCACGCAGGCCAATATGGACTTGGTCCTGTAGAGCAGCCAATTATAGAACAGGGCGCAGACGAAAGCGGAGATATACCAGGAGTGAGCCAGAGCGAAGAGCCCAGCGACGGCCAGACAGGAAAACCAAGTGAATTCTCCGAGCTTTACTCTCTCGAAGTATCGGCCCACGAACAGTCGCAACAAAAATCCCCGCCAGAAGAGCTCCTCCATTATGGGCACGACAATCACCGCCCCAGCCATCCGAAAGGCTATCCACAACCAGAAGGCCCCGCCGCGACCGCCGAATTCTTCAACCGGATTGAAAAGATTTTCTGTATTCCAGGCATCTCCGCCCACCACCGGCAAGGGCGGGTAACGCCAATTAGCCTTGAAGAATTCCTCCATGCCGACCCACTGGACCACTACCATCAGGCCAATGAGAATCGCCCAGAAGGACCATCGCCAGCAGAGGCTCTTGAATTCTCCTCGCAGCCACCAGAGGCACAAGCCGGTGGCGACGGCCTTGAGCGGATAGAGCAGCCACTTGGCTTGGGGCCATTGGGACTCGCCCAGCAAGAAGGCCCCAAAGACGATAACAGGCAAAACATAGGGCAGATGAGGGCGTGTTGTGAATAGACGCTCACGCAGTTGAGACATATCAGCCGCCCCTGAAGTGAATACCGAATAAGGGACCTTGGCAAACTCACTTGTCTTATCGACAGAGGGCCACCTAAATCTTTATCCGCTTCGGTTGATAATTGTCGGAGCCGGCCCGATCCGGACCGATTAGACGCCGTCTATGCGCCGACAGGAGATTTATTGGACATTTCGGCGCGAATCTCCTTGCCTGCAAGATATTATTCTGCTAAGATTCCGCCAACTGGTAATAAGCTGGGGGAGCCGGACTTGGTGCCGCGAAGGAGAGCTGTGTCGCGAACGGGTAGGGCCTAAAGAAACAGGGGCAGGGGCTGGATAAATAGCACAGCCTTCTTGCCTGTACCGTTGATGAAGAAAAGTTGATTCGAATAAGGGCGGCGCAGAGCAATACTGCGCGGAAGGGCGAGCCTCCTCCCGCTCTCCGCGAGGTAATCTGCGCCGCCTTTTTGTTGTTCTTAGTGTTCGGATTATAACTTTTGGGCCGGTGCTGCGGATTAGGACGATCGTAACAGCCGGCAAGGTGGCCTACCAATCGAGCTTCAGGCCTTGCTTGTTCCACTTGGTGAGCAGATTACGGAACATTTGCAGGGCTTCATTGAGTTGTTCGGTGGCCAAAAGCATTTCTTCATACAGTTGCGGATCGTAGAGTATTTTCCCGGCGGTTCCTCGGCCCTGATTGATCTGCTCGGCAGCCTTGTTGAGACGAGTGAGCAGTTCAGAAATCCGCTCGGAGTTACCGATAATGGCCTGGGCCACGTCGCGCAGTTGCAGCCCCAATTCCGAAGTGGTCTGCTGAGCTTGCCCGCTGAAACCTTTGAGCTCCTCTAACGCTTCGGAGGCGTCTTGGCCGGCCTGTCGCAGATTGACCAGGCTCTGCTTGAAATTCTCCTTGTTTTCCTCGTCCCCGATGAAGGCATTGAGGTTGTCGAGGGTTTGAGAGAACTTTCTAGCCAAGTTTCCGAGGTTCACCCGAGTGACCTCGGCACCATTTGCCGGCTCTGTTGCACCATTTTCAGGGCCGAGAAGCATGGCGCTGAGATTGTCTGCCAGGGCCCCGATCTTGGCCAAAGCGGGCGCCAATTCTTTTAAGGCCGGCTTGAGCTCGACGGCCAGGCTGGATATTTCGCTGAAAGGTCCCGGCGGTATATGGGCTTTGAGTGTGGCCACTACCTCCCCGGCTGTTTTCTTCATCGGCACTGCCGAATGGCTCGGTAGGGCCCTGATCTGGATGAAGGGCGGGCCGATTTCCCCCTGGTATATGAAAACCTTTTTCACATCATCCGGGATGCTGTATTGCTGATTAATAGCCGCGATAATAATAACCCCCTTCCGGGGGTCTTCGGCCAAGTCTACACTGCGAATCCGTCCGACGGGCTTGCCGTTGAGGTGAATGGCCTGCCCCGGCAGCACGGCGGCAGTCTGGTCGGCCTGGATTTCAATGTAATAGTCGCCCCTACCAGTGAATAAACCTACTGTGGATTGGAACTTCACAATCAAATAGGCCAATACGGCCAGGCCCAGCAGTACGAAAAAACCGACAATGATATTTCGTCCGTGTTCACTCATGTTTGGGCCTCATTTACAGGTTTCGATTCAGGGCGGCCAACGGTAACAGCGGCCAACTCGTGCTCCTGGGGCAAGCCGCGCACGAAAGAGGCCACAACCGGATCACTCACAGTGGCGATTTGATCCGGGCTGCCGTCGGCAATAAGCCGGCCTTCGTGGAGCATTACGATTCGATTGGCCACCTTCCTGGCGGTGGTCATATCGTGGGTCACTACGACCGAGGTTATACCCAGGGCCTGCTGGAGCTTGGCTATCAGCTCGCAGATAATATGGGCCCTGGGCGGGTCCAGCCCCGTAGTGGGTTCGTCGTAAAGGACCACCTCGGGGTCCAGGGCGATGGCCCGGGCCAGGGCCACTCGTTTGCGCTCCCCGCCGGACAGTTGGCTGGGCCACTTCTCGGCATGAGCAGTCATGCCCACCAGGGCCAGTTTTTCCATGGCCAGCTCTCGAGCCTGCTTGTAGGAGAGCCGCAGATGCTCGCGCAGGGGAAAGACCACATTGTCCACAGCCCTCATGGAATCGAACAAGGCCCCGGCCTGGAAAAGAAAACCGACCCGGGCCCGCACTCCCACGAGTCGGCGTTCCGAGAGCTGATCTATCCGCTGAGCGTCGAAGAGCACTTGGCCGGCGTCCGGACGCAACAAAACAATAATGTGTTTGAGCAAAACGCTTTTGCCCACGCCTGATCTGCCGATGACCACGGTGGTTTTGCCTCTTTCGATGGCCAGGTCGATTCGATCGAGCACCTTTTGACTACCGAAGCTTTTCTCGACCTTGCGGAACTCAATAATGTGATGGTTGTTCGCGTCCATATTGTTCGAGCCGATTTCCGGGTGAAACTATATGTAAGTTACGACTCCCCAGATACTCTCGTAGATGGCCCCAAGCAGAACCGCCAGGAAGAAATCCAGAACCAGAATGGTAATGAAGTTGAGTACAAAACCTTCGGTGCAGGCCCGGGCTACGCCGCTGGCCCCGCGGCCGCAGTAAAAACCCTTGTAGCAACTGATCAAGCCGATAGCCCCTCCGAAGAAAAAGCTCTTGGCCAATCCTACAAAGATATCCCAGGTTTCCACGATTTGGGCCGAGTAGCGCCAATAGTCAGCGGAGTTTACTCCGTAGACATCCACACAGATGAAGTACCCGCCAAAGACGCCCATCAGGTCGGTGTAGACCGTGAGAAAGGGAATCATAAGCAGACAGGCCAGAAATCGCGGCCCAGCGAGGACCCGCAGGGGATCGGCCCCCATGCTTCGCAGGGCCTCGATCTGCTCGGTGATTCTCATGGTACCCAGCTCAGCGGTGAGCGAGCCGCCGACCCTCCCGGCCAGCATGGCGCCGGCCAGTACCGGTCCGAGCTCGCGGACCACGGAAAGGTTAATGATCGAGCCGAGCTGATTGGCCAATCCGAAGCTGAAAAAATGGGCGTAGGTCTGGACGGCAATAACCATGCCCACGAAGGTCCCGGTCAGCAGGACCACCGGGAGCGAACGCGTGCCCACCTCCCAGAACTGGGGGAAGATCAATCGCCAATTCCGCCACTGTCCCAGGCCGCCAAAGGCCCAGGACATCGTACCGCCGGCAAAGCGGCTGAAGCGGCCGAAATTGGCCACGACCCTCGTTGTAACTCGGCCTAAATGTCCTACGGCGTCCAGCATAGACCCATCAATTCTTCTTCATTTAGCCCTCAGGTTTACCTGGGGGTCATTCTCACCCTTACCCATTTCACGTCGACCCTATCGGCCCGAGGAGCTCGTCTATTTTGGCCCCGATGTCCGCGGCTTCCATCAGCGTTTGGCCGATGAGCACGGCGGTACAACCGGCCTCCTTGAGTTTTTCGATGTCGGCTCGGCTTCTGATCCCCGACTCGCTGACCAGGCCGGGCTGATTATCCAACATACTCGCCAAGCGGCAAGTGTGGGAAATATCCACCTCGAAAGTCTCCAGGTTGCGATTGTTGATTCCCAGCACGGTGTAGCCCAGGGTGGGAAAGCCCACCATCGAGCGGCACTGGAGGAGGGACTCGGCCTTGTGCACCTCCAGGAGCACTGAAAGGTTCAAGCGTCCGGCCAAGATCAGCAGGTCCATGAGCAGGCCGGGAACCACGGCCTCGGCGATAAGCAGAACGGCATCGGCCCCGGCAGCCCGAGACTCGTAGAGCTGATAGGGGTCGATAATGAAATCCTTGCGCATGACCGGGATGGGGACGGCCTTTTTGACCTGCTGGAGGTAGTCGAGAGAGCCGCCGAAAAACTCCTCGTCGGTTAGAACGCTGATGGCGTCGGCTCCGGCCTGGTGATATTGCCGGGCAATGGCCACGGGGTCGAAATCCTTACAGATCACCCCGGCCGACGGCGAAGAACGCTTGATCTCAGCTATCAGATTAATCGTGCGAACTGGGGCCTTGGTAACCGCCTTGAAAAAGTTCCGCGGGCGAGGCAAGGCTTCAATCTGCTGCTGCAATTGTTCCTGGGAGACTCGCTTCCGCTGCTTGCGGACTTCGAGCTTTTTGTGCTCGAGTATCTTGGTCAGGATATTCTGGGCCACCTGTCTACTCGCAATAATGGGCTCAGGCTTGCAATATGCCGGAAGAATCACTAATAATCTAACCGGCGTACAGCCTACGTTACTGTAAGAAAGCGGGTGCTGATGTCAATCGTTTTCATAGCGGCCGAAACTGCCCCGGTCTGGCAAAAGCCTGTTTTGCTGGGTCTTCTGGTGATTTCGGTAATTCTCTGTGGGGTTTGGCTGATCAAGTCGCTGGTAAAGGGCGGTCCGCTGCGTGGGGCAGCGGAGATTGCAGAGCGTCCGGGGCTGGCCGAGCTGGTCCTGGCGGTAATCTGCCTGACACTACTGAGCTTAGGGCTGTCGTGGCTGTTCAATGGTCTGCTGGGCTCGAAGGCGCTGGAGACCGCTTTGGCGGCATCTCTGGCAAGCCTCTTGAGCTGCGTGCTGGTGCTGGGGTTGCTGGGCTGGAAGAAGCCCGGTCGGCTCAAAGCCCTCGGCTTAGAATTAACTCGCTGCCCGAGGCAGTTGGGCTGGGGCTTGCTCACGGCCTTGGCGGTCTGGCCGATTGCCCTCATGGTGCTAATGCCCGTCAGTTTTTGGGTGGTGGAATTCGTGGTCAACTGGGGCTGGGGACTGAGGTACACCCAGCAATCTCATACGTTGCTGCGCGAGCTGAATGGCTCTGCCCCCACGCTGAACTTGTGCCTGGCAATCGCAATGGCACTGGTCATTGCTCCTCTGACGGAAGAGATAATCTTCAGGGGCCTATTGCAGGGGGCCCTCTTCCGGTTGTACCGCTCGCGCTGGCTCGCTATCCTGATCAGCGCAGCTATCTTTGCTTTGTTCCATCTATCCGTCAGAGAAAACGTAGCTGCCGGAGAGTCCTCACTCGCCCAGCTGGAGACGATTCCGCCGCTGTTTTTTCTGGGCCTCACCCTGGGCTACGCTTACGAAAAGTCGCGAAGCCTTTACCGTCCGATATGGATTCACTTGGGATTCAACGCTTTGACACTTCTGGCAGCTTGGCCAAAACCTGCCTGAATCAAGCGCCATATTCGTCAGCATCCATACAAACTCATCGCACAAAACGCCAAAGCAAAAGATATTTGGCAAAGCCCCTTCTCCTCACCAAAAACTAGGTAATAAGCAATCAGCTTGCGTCCGATGAGACTATCGTAGGGCTCCGTCACAGAAGCCGATTATTACCCCAGGGGACTTTGACCATGCTGGAAAGACGCAAAGGGGCACGGTTGCCGTTAGAGGCCAGAGCGGTTTACCGACTCTTTGATGGTACGTTCCACGAAGCTGATCTGATCGACGTGGGTCAAGGTGGCCTGCGCTTGCGATCAGTCCAACCGTTACGGGCGGGCACTTGGCTGGAACTGGAGATCATCCCTGGCGTCGAACGGCTGGCACACATCCACTGCCACGGACGAGTCCGCTGGCAGAGCCCCCGGCGTCAAGACCACATCATAGGGGTGCAACTGGAAGGCTCGAGCGCTCAGATAAAGCAGTGGCTGGCCGGCCTGCGGGCCATCAGCGCCACCATAACATCCCCAGACAATTAGAACAATTCCTCATATGGGCGTAGAGCCCGTGGGGTCCCGAGTATCTCCGCCCAGACTATGGCTCGGCGGATTTGAGGCGGGGAGATTGTCTGGCCCGGCGCAAGCAGAGCAGTTCTCGCCCGCAAAACCTCCGTGTCCGCCCAAGCTGCCATCTGGGGCAATTCTCCGGACGGCTTGAGTTCGATAGTTCTGCGGCGGGCAGGTTTGGCTTTGCGCCGGACTTCTCGGCTGGCCTGTGTCTGGAGAGCTCTGGCTCGGCGAACAGCCTCGGCCCGCAATCGCCTCTGCTGCTCACGGCCAAATTGCCTTTGGGCTGCCTCGGCGCTGAGGTCCTCGGCCTCGATGATCAGCTCAGGCCGGCGAGCTTGTGCTTGCGACGGTTCGGCAGCTCGGCCGGGAGCCGAAGGTATCCGAGGTTGATAGCGATGGATTGGCTCACCCGCTCTGGGTCTTCGCTGACGTTGGGCCTGGGATAGAGGAACACTTTTAGGCTGGACTTGCCTGGGCCGGGCTTCCTGAGCTGGTCTGGCCCGGGGAGTTCTACCTTCTTCTTCGCGTTGGCGGCGAGCTTCATCCTCGAGCTGTTGCTGACGCTCTTTCTGCTTGGCCTTTTCGTTGAGCCAGCGGAACACGGCGATGGCTCCTATAACGATCACAGGAGCCAGCAGCCGCCAGAGACTCGGCTCTTCTTGGCCCAACAGAGTCATGGCCCAAAGATTGTCCATACGAATAACCTTTGACTAAACTACCCGCTATCAGCCTTTGGCCGAACCTCAGGCTTTGGGCTCAGTCGGAGGCTCACCTCCAGCCCGGCCTTGCTGTTCGGGCTTGGCTATGCTGTCCCGCATGGTGGTATCGGCCTGGATATTCTTCATGCGGTAGTAGTCCATGATGCCCAGATTCCCGCTGCGGAAGGACTCGGCAATGGCCAGGGGCACCTCTGCCTGAGCCAGCACCACCTTGGCCTGGTTCTCCTGGACGACGGCCTTCATTTCCTGTTCGCGGGCCACGGCCAGGGCTCGGCGTTTTTCGGCCTCGGCCTGGAAGCGTTTCTTGTCAGCCTCGGCCTGCTCGCCCTGGAGCTTGGCCCCGACGTTAGCTTCTCTTTCCACGCCGGCTACGCTTATGTCCGCAATATCAATCGAGAGAATCTCAAA
>DAOVKO010000104.1 GCA_030631725.1 Actinomycetes bacterium
ACAGAACAGTAATGGAGATCAACGTTTCACAGAAAATTTCTCATGAACCCAGAGCCTCTTACGCCAAGCCAATAAAATCGGTCAAACCGTACGATGATGTCAGATGGAAAGATCTGAGCAAGCTCGATCTTTCTACCAGAAGGGGGCTCATTGCTACACTGACATTTAATACGAAAACTGTTTGGCCGAGGCGAGTCGGATTGTTTGCCGACAGGACGTTGAAAAGGGCCATGAACCCGGGCCTTGGCGTTCGCCAGCTACACCAACAGGGCATCACCGGCAAGGGTGTCAATGTAGCTATTATCGACCAACCCACGTACTTGGTGCATCCTGAATTCACTGGAAAAATTGTGGAGTATTACGACACAGGTTGCGAGACTGACGAAAGCAGCATGCATGGCCCTGCGGTTGCGAGCCTGCTTGTTGGTACCAATTGCGGAACGGCTCCGGATGCTCGGGTGTACTATGCGGCGGCTCCTTCCTGGAAAAGAGATGCAGCCTACTATGCTAAGGGATTAGACTGGATAATTGCACAAAATGAGAAACTTCCGGAAGGAGAGAAAATCCGTGTGGTGTCGGTTTCGGCATCGCCAAATCAGTCATCCTGGGCAAATCGACAGATGTGGGACAGGGCCTGTGCCCGAGCAGAGGCAGATGGAATTATGGTGCTAGACTGCACCGATAGTCGTCATCGTGGGTTTATCTGTCGGGGCTGGTATGATTCGAGGTATCCAGAGAACGTAACCAAGTGTAACCCTTGGGCTCCGCCAAACAGAGAATTCCGGGGGCGTCCCACGGATATGGGTATTTTTGTGCCCGCGGCACCCCGAACAACTGCCGAAGATGGCGGGGACGATAAATTTGGCTATCGCTATCAATACTGGGGACGTGGTGGGCTGAGTTGGGCAATTCCTTACTGCGCGGGCGTGTTGGCAATGGGCTGGCAAGTAAATCCAGAGCTCTCGCCTGAACAAATGCGAGAGCTCCTTTTTAAATCCGCCTTTATGAAGAGAGACGGAGCGAAAATCATCAATCCCAGGAAGTTTATCGGATTCGTCAGGAAAGCTAGGATTACTCGGAAAGCTGGCACACGGCGCCAATAAGCTGGGGGCACAGCGATTCACTAGGCCACTCATCGCTTTGAAAACGAATATACTCTCGTCTTGCCCAATCCACGCCCAGAGCTTACAATTCCCGGGCTAACCCCAGGTTTTAAGAAGCCACTGGGCTCATTAGTAATGTGATTCAAGGAATGCTATCATGGGCAAGGAACGCGGATTGGTACAGGTGTACACGGGCAAGGGTAAGGGCAAGACCACCGCGGCTGTGGGCTTGGCCGTCCGGGCTCTGGGCTGGGGCAGACGGGTCTACGTGTGTCAGTTTCTAAAACCCGCAGGGATCAAGAGTGGGGAGATGTGCCTCATCGAAAAATTCCCCCAGCGATTGCGCTGGGAACGCATCGAAAACGGCTGGCCGTTGACCAAGGGCGGGCCGAGCAAAGAGGTGCGGGAAAAGATGCGGGCGGCAATTGCTGAAATTTGGCCGAGAATCGTAAAGGCCCTCAGCGAGCGTGAGTATGACCTGGTTATCCTGGATGAGATAAACTATTGTCTGAGTGAAAGGCTTATCGACTGGCCGACTGTAAAACAACTGCTGGAGAAAAAACATCCGGAAGTGGAACTGGTACTAACCGGACGGGGTGCCAGCCGAGAGCTAATCAAGGCTGCGGATTTGGTGAGCGAAGTTCTGGATATCAAACATCCTTATCGCACGGGGACAATAGCCCGGAAGGGCATTGAATACTGAAAAAAGGCTTGAGGCCTGAGGCCTGAGGCCTGAGACTTGAGGGACTCGAAGAAAATCATTGGTTAGTCGTGCTTTGCTACGTAGCACGAGGGGCTGAATATCAGAATGAAAATCTGGCTAACAATAATTTTGATAATAGCAGCAGTGCTGGTAATTCTAAGCTGGCGGGGTATGCCAGAAAGAAGCCAGGTGGAAGGGCTACGGATAGTTTCTCTGAGCCCGGCTATTACCGAGATACTGTTTGAGTTGGGGCTGGGCGAGCAGATTGTGGGGGTCTCGAAGCGTTCGGATTATCCACCCGCCGCCCGGAAAATCCCCCGCGTGGGTGAATACGGCGATCCGAATATCGAGTTGATCCTGCGGGCCAAGCCGGACCTGGTCATCAGCCAAAGAATTTCGCCTGATAAGATCATCCTGATGCAAAACGAACTCGCCGGAGTCTGTAAGTTCTTGCTGCTGAAGGTTGACACCCTGGCAGAGATTATTGAATCGACCAAGAAAATAGCCCAGGCCACCGGCACAAGCGAGCGCGGTCAAGAGCTCACCGACCGCTGGCAAAAAAAAATAGAGCAACTGGAAGCACAATACGCCCACCTGCCCGACGAGGACCGAGTCAAAGTGTATGTAGAGATAGGAGCCAATCCGCTGCGGACTTGTGGGCCGGGCAACTACTTATCGCAGATGATCCACTTGGCTGGTGGCAAGAACCTCGGCGACGCGGCGACGGGGAGTCTCTGGCCGATCGTCAGCAGCGAAACGGTGGTGGTCTGGAATCCGCAGGTCATACTGGTGTTGGAAATGAAACGCAGCGGTGGTTTCAAAGAGCAAATCAGCTCGCGGCTGAGCTGGGACAATATCGAGGCGGTCAAGAGCGGGCGGATTGTCCAGCTGAGCGATGCCTATCAAAGGCAGGGGCCAAGGTTGTTTGAAGCAGCCGAAAAATTGGCCCAGATTATTCACAGCCAAGCAACACAGGAGCAGAAGGGTGAGTGAAAAGGCGGGCAGAACTTTTCGCATCGGGGTCCTTGCGGCGAGCCTGGGGTTGGTGGTCTTTCTGGGGTTGGCGATCGGTCCCAGCGGCTGGTGCCTGAATAATTGGACGATATTGAAACTGCGCCTGGGCAGTGTGCTGTTAGCGGCCGTGGCCGGAGCGGGGCTGAGCGTGGCCGGGGCGGTGCTGCAGGGGGTGCTGCGAAATCCGTTGGCTGATCCTTACGTGCTGGGGATGAGCGGGGGAGCGGGGCTGGGATACGGAGTGGTAGTGATCACCGGGGCGGTTTGGCTGGGCAGTTGGGTGCTGCCGGCCGGGGCGTTTGCCGGGGCCCTGGCCACCATGGTGCTGGTGTACCTGTTGGCCAAGACGGGCAACACGATTCCGGTTACTACGTTGCTGCTGGCAGGGGTGATTATGGGGGCCATGACCGGGGCGATGCTGATGTTTATCGTGTCGGTGGGTTCGTATGAGCAGATGCACGATCTGGTGTGGTGGATGCTGGGTAACGTGCAGGTGACCGACTGGAAGCTGCCCGTTCTGGTGGGAGCGGCTACGGCCGTGGGGGTTGTGCTGGCCTGGGTGTTCTCGCGGGAGCTGAACGTGATGGTGCTGGGCGAAGAGGAGGCCAGCTTTCTAGGCGTGCGAGTGGAGTTGGCTAAGAAGCTGTTCTTCGTAGTGGCTTCGCTGATGACCGGGGCGGTGGTTTCGGTGTGCGGGCTGATTGGTTTCGTCGGGCTGATCGTGCCGCACGCGGTTAGGCTGGCGATCGGGCCTGATAATCGCAAGCTGATACCGGCGTCGGCGGTGGTGGGGGCGGGGTTTTTGATATTGGCCAACACCTTCGCCCAGGTGATTATTGCCCCGCGGGTCTTGCCGATAGGAGTGGTGACGGCTTTTCTGGGTGGGCCTTTCTTTATCTACCTGCTGCGGCGAAGACGAAAAGGTGTCTGGACTTGAAAATGTAAAAAGCAAAATGCAAAATGGCAAACGAGACTGGAGACTGTAGGCTGAAGACTGGAGGAAATCAAAAAACCGTCGTCCTCAAGCCTACGGGCTACAGTCTACAGTCTACAGCCTGTCTAATTTTTGATTTTTGATATGACTATGCTGCAGGCGACGAATATACATTATGCCTATGACTCCCAGGCGGTGCTGCGGGGGGTGGATATGCATGTAGCGGCAGGTGAGTTCGTGGGGATTATTGGGCCGAACGGCTCGGGCAAGACGACTCTGCTGCGGGCGTTGGGCGGGGTGATCAGGCCGGATAAGGGCCAAGTACACTTCGAAGGTAAGGCGGTTAGCGAAGTGAGCAGGGGCCAATTGGCAAAGCGGATGGCCTGCCTGAGCCAGACGGTGAATGTGAATTTGCCGTTCAGCGTGCGGCAAGTGGTGCTGCTGGGGCGCAATCCGCATCTCAAACGCTTTCAACGGCTCGGGCCGAGTGATGAGCAAATAGCGGATAGAGCGATGGCTGATGCGGCTGTGGACGATTTGGCTGATAAGCTGGTCACGGAAATCAGTGCCGGGGAGCGGCAGCGGGTGTTTATTGCGATGGCCCTGGCCCAGGAGCCGGATTTGCTGATGCTGGATGAGCCCACCAGCCATTTGGACATTGCTCATCAGGTGCGGATTTACGAGCTTTTGACACGCCTGCACCGCCAACGCAAGCTTACCGTCGTGATCGTCAGCCACGATTTGAATTTAGCGGCTGAGTACTGCCAGAAACTTATTCTCCTCGACGCCGGCCGAGTCGCCCAAACCGGCTCCGCCCAGCAGGTCATCCGCAAAGATATCCTCGAGCAAGTTTACGGCACAGCCGTTACCGTACAGACCAATCAAACCACCGGCCGACCTCACGTTATGCTGGGAGGGCACTAGGGTTAACGAAACAGCATACGCTTACGATACTTGGGCCTAGCGCGTCTTAGCTGTACGGGTCTTGGTTCGTGGGATTTGTTGGCGGGAATATTTTTGCCAGCTTTGGGAGTCTCATTTGTTTATGCTTCCAGTCCATTTTTTTCATTTGACAATATGAATCCGCTGCCTGACAATTACCGCCAGTCTAGGAGTTTTCGAATATAAAGTGCTACGGCTAGGAGGATAGCCCAATGATTACAAAGCTCCATCTAGAGAACTTTCGGGGCATCCAGAAGACCGCTATGGATTTGGGCAAGATCACGGTCCTAACAGGCGCGAACAATAGCGGCAAATCTACCGCTATCTACGGTCTGCTTGCCCTGAAGAACGTCGTCTTGAACCCAAACCAGCCCTTGGATGCTTTCTTGAACCTCGGATTTCTGAATCTTGGGGGATTCAGTCAGACGGTCCATCTGAAGAAAGAAGCGCTAAAGATTCGGCTTGGTATCGAAGTTCTGAGAAACAAAACACGCTGTGCATATTCAGCCTGCCTTGGAAAGAAGCAATCTGAACTAAGCGTAGAAGTCTTCAAGCCTTACGATGTCTCACTAAATCTTGAAGTCAGTTTTCCATATCCAGCCAACCAAACCACAGGCGCCGAAGTCAGGGTCCCTTCCGGCATAGCTAAAGTCATGTGGAACGGCATAACTCCAACCGTATCGATCACCCCAGAAAGTGAGCTGAATGGGGTGTCTAAACAGAATGAGGAACCGAATGAAAGAAAAACAGACCGAATCGTAACCAAATTGGTGGATCAAGAAGATAGTGAGTACATTGTTGCAGACTTATCAAATAGTCTTAACGCGGCCCCAGAGGAGTTGAGGGCAGTGGACTTTGTCCCGCTAAGAAGAGGATTTACACAACCAACTTTTTCATCGGTTCCTATGCAGCAGCAATTACTCAAGGAGGAAGAATTGGCGACACTTCTTGCTGGGGACCGGGACCTGGAAGCCAAGGTTGCGCATTATCTAGAGCAGATAGTGCCGCGGACTTTCTCCGTTAGGGCTACACTCGGGACAGCAAATTTCAATCTTCAGTCCCGCGACCGTGCGACTGGGCTAGTCTGCGACCTAGTGAATGAAGGCTTCGGAACAAATCAGCTGGTTTGGATTCTGGCAAAATCCTTGAGGAGCGAAATGCAGACAATCTGTATTGAAGAATCGGAGATTCACCTACATCCTGAATTACTGGACAAGTTGGTCAATGTATTCGTTAAGTTGGTGCAGGATGAAGAAAAACAGTTCATAATATCTACACATAACGAGCATATTGTCCTGTCCCTTCTAAATGCGGTGGGCCAAGGCAAATTGAAACCCGAAGACATTAATGTGTACTATTTTTCAAAAAAAGGCAAGAAAACTTCGATTGAAAGGCAGACTGTTAACGAAAAGGGGCAAATGAAGGGCGGGCTCAAAGGCTTCTATGAGGTCGAACTTGCCCAAGTTCGGGAATTCTTTGGCTCACCAGAAAGCTACTAAGTGGAAATAGTGCCAAATGAGTGGCTACCAGAATATCTCCTCCCTAATGCTGGAAAACGGGAGAGAAGTATTGCGGACAGATTTGTCGATGATTGGGGTAATGGGGTTTACAAAGTGGTTCTAAGGCAGAAAAGCCCTCTCATATCAAAATTCCTCAAATACTGGAAGCAGTCCGAAACGGTGTTGGAATTTGCAGCTCGTTTCAAAAGAGTTCACTTACTTATGCGCGATTCAAGTAAAACGATTCTTGTTGACGAGAGTGATGTAAAGCAGCTCCCACAAGAGATTCAAAACAGAAGCCACTCTAAGGACAGGTACCTGCTGGAGCTAGCTTACTCGGGAGCGGATAGAACCATTGTTACTACGGACAGAAACCTCAAGGAGAGCCTCTCCAAGGCATGCGGCGTGAGCGTTTGTTTGCTTGAGGAGTTCTTGCGAGACCATTGTAAGAACTGAGGCGCACACAAAATAATCGGGCGTGGCTCACGGCACGCAATGCTGGGGCCACACTAGAACTGACAGATCGCTTAGGGGAATGGATTCCTGCTGCCGCACGAATGATAAGGAAGGCGCAATGACAAGGGTGGCCAGTTTATGCAGGCAGCAGGTCGGTGAAGTGGAAGCGGTCATCGCGGACGACGGTGCGGCCTTTGGTGAAGGAGATGGGACGGGAGAAAATGGGGCCGGCGTAGACGAAAGAATGAAACTCGCCATTCTCCCCGCAGGGGTCCACGTCGTCGGGCAGCGAATCGAGGAAATCCTGGTCGAACTCTCGGCCAACGAAGCCGCCATCGAGCAACTCGGAATCCACGCAAGTAATAATAGCTCTGTAACCAGATTCGATGAAAGATTGAGTTAGCTGATCTGTGGGCTGTTGCCAGATTGGAAACAAGGCCTTCATCCCGAGCCTGGCCAAATTACCCTCGCGATACTCGCGAATACCATCCAGAAAGACATCGCCGAAGGCCACGGTCCGCACGCCGTCCCGCCCATAGGGCAACAGCAAATCCAGCATTCGCCGCTCGTATTGGTCATTGTCAGCGTCTTTGGAAATGAGCACCTTCT
>DAOVKO010000221.1 GCA_030631725.1 Actinomycetes bacterium
AGGTGGGTATTGCCGCCGTGGGCGTTGTAAATCACAATCTTTCTAAAGCCGTTGCGGGCGATTTCATCGCAGACATTCGTCAGGAGCTGAAGCGTAAGCACCGGGTCGATGGCAACGGTGCCGGGAAAACATCTGGCCTCGTGTATCTGTCCGAAGTAATAAGAGGGGAAGACCACGGCGGGCTCCTTCTTTGCGGCCAGGCAGCAGATCTTATGACCGTTGAGGTAGTCCGTGCCCAGCGGCAGGTGGTCAAAATGTTTTTCCAGGCAGCCGGCGGCCATGACACAGACACCCGTTTCCTTTGCAGCTTTTTCAAACTCCGGGGCGGTCAACTCTTCCCATTTCATCTTCATGGTCTCCTATGAATGTCCTATTGAGCACTCTTGCTGGGCAACACCTCAGCAATTTACGGCGATCAGATGTAATCGATTCCAAAGCTCACCCAAGGGCAGAACCGGAAGATTTTACTAAGGGCCTTCTCCAGACCTGAGGGCAGCGGACTCAGGCGAATCAGATTGGTTTCCAAAGCCCGGGCCATGTCCAGGCGGCACGAAAGCAGCCGGCTGAGCTGGCTTTCCTTCAGGTATAGCTTGGCCTTGTACTTCGGCCGGGCCGGGCGGTTCAGAACCAAGTCCCGGTGGGGCGTCACAGCCTCTAAACGCAAGTCTTTCAGTAGTGAGCTATTTTGGGCCAGCCGGGTGAAGATGCGATCGGGCCGGATAATCCGGCCCATGATGTAAGGAGAGTTGCCCTTCACAGTGTAACCGCGCTTGATAAGAGGCTGAAAAAGCGGATGCTCGCGATTGGCTTCCATAGTAACAGGCTGTTTGTCCCGCTTCGCTATCCATTCAATCTTTGCAAAAAGCGCCTCGCGCGCTGCAATGCCCGGCCCCACGAAGTCGTACACGCAACCTCCTCTATGTACTGGGTGTTGGGGGTTGCTGATCGCATAGCCCAAAATTTCGCCCCTTCTTCTGAGCAGGAAAAACTTCCAATCCTTATTCTTTAACACGTGCGAATCAAACATCTTTCTTAAATATCCCTTCTCGCGCTTCCAGTATCCGCCAAAGCGACCGTAACAACTGTTGAAAAGAGATAGAAGAGTCTTCTCCAGGGGCACTGCCTCCTCTATGCTCAGAACATCCACGTTGTTATTGGCGCCTATTGGTTTGTTCAGAATCAGAGTGCTGTTATAGTACAAATCGCCGTGGTGCGTTTTGCGGTAGAATCGATAGCCCGCGGTTCTTTCGCCGCCGCGATAGACGTAAAGAGCGTCAACTGAGGCCCGCAGCGAACGGGCGGCGAAGTCCAACATCGCGCATCCCAGACCGATACCCCGGGCCTTTTCAGCAACACCTACTGCATTTTCAAACACCACTGGGATGCTCAGGCGGGGATTGATCTTGAAGTCACGGTATTGCAGGGGTATGGCCCCATAGAGCCTTTTTCCCTTCTTGGCCACGATTGCCGTACAGCCCATCGCCTCCCACTGCGAATGCGAAATGTGGCCGAAGATCGCGTTCCGAAATTTCAGCATGTCATCGATTTCTGCGCGCTTGACTCGTCTTATGTCAAATTCCATGGTCCTATACAAAGGCTTGGTTTTGATATGCTGCATTTGGTTTTATAGCCCTTCGGCAAGTTCGGCAATCTCGTCAATCTCACCAGCGATCAGTTCACTCAATCTCTGATCGAGTTCCAAATAGCGCTGCTTTGTTCCTCCGAATCGTTGCTGTAGAACTTCCAGGCCGAAGGGCTTGTTACGCCGCAGCCATTGCCGGCGCAATGATATCAGCAGGGCATCTATAGATTCGATAACACCTGGCAGCAGTTTGCGGACTTCGCTCAGGCCGGCCTTGTCGCCAGCTAAATAAGATTTTTCAAGTTTCAGGCTAAGATCAATGCGTCTTTTCAGATACTCCACAACGTTGCGTGCATAAGCCAAGTCGATCGGCGCTACGGTTTCCGCGTGAACCGATAGCTTGTCCGCTAGCTCACTTGCTCTGGCGACTGCCTTGGCCCAATAATTAGAGTCTTTCTTTTTGCGTTCTTTCCACTCTACGTTCAGTATCGGGTCGTCCCACATGAGACTACTGGGATTGCCAACTTGGTTCAGCTCACTGGCCTCAAGAACCGCATGATAATCGGCCCCGCAGATGGCTGAGAATCTCGCCGCCAGCTTCTTTTCATCCGGATGACCGGTGGCGTAGGCCTGTTCCGCACAGTAAGTCATGCCTGCAAGGGCTGAGTCGAACTCACAATACGCGCCTTCGTCAGCCCACATGGTAAAAAAGATTTCCTTCAGCTCGGATTTGCGGCAGGCGCTAATACAGGCCGTGGCTGCGCCTTGGGTGTGTTGATGATTATACCAGAACTGCACACAGGTCCAGATTCCAGAAGCCATTATCGGTTCTTTGTCGAGCTTGCGGTGCCGCTCTATCCAGTCCAGATAGAAGGTCTCATTATCGTGGTAATAATCCCAGTATACCAACTCCACCTCAGTTGGGATGCTTGCTTTGACGTTCGCCGGTATGACCGTTTTCGGATCGTAGTAATCTCCACTCTCACATCCCATGCTGAAGTACATGTCCGACCAAATCATTGGTTTGAGACCATGTCTTTTGCAGATTCCCACGACTCTGCCAAGATGCCGGTTGAACAGATCGTAGCCTCGCTCGTAGCCTTTCAGATCCATAAACTTGCCTCGGCCCAAGTCGTGTGCCTCATCCATACCGATGTGAATTCGGCGGCTCTGAAAGCAATCGCAGAACTGGGTGATCATCTTTTCGATAAGTTGATATGTGCCATCTTCGTCCACTAGTATGACCGCAGGTGTGTCCTTGACCCGAGCATATGCGGGCCACTTGAGCAGATGCCCCAGGTGCCCAAGCGTCTGGATACAGCCAACCATCTCGATATTCAAACCGGCGGCGTAACGGTCGATCTCTTTCAGTTCATCCGGACTGTATCGACCGCGAAGATAGCCGAAGTACTCCTCGCCGGGCAATTCGTAGGTTTCCTCAGTGTAGAGCATAGCCATATTGTAGCCCAGTAAGGCAAGCTGGCGTAGCCAGCCCTTGAAATGCTCAACTGTCATCACGGCGTTGCGCGAGCAGTCCAGCATAATACCTAATGTCTCGAAGGGCGTTTGCTCGAGATAAGGCTCACCGTCTTGGACCAGGCCCGAAAGAAGGGCCCCAAGCCCACGCGCGGCGTGATGAGGTCGATCATATATGATCCGGGCACGAGAGTCTTGCAATATAACCTGCACAGTTGCCTCAGGCCCACCTTTTTCAAATTCTACAGTAATGGCGCCATCCACTTTGGCCTTGCTAATGGAATAAAACTTGCCTATCTCATCCAGCAACGACTTCAGTTCTGCTGGCGTCTCTGGCTCGTCCCATATTAGCACCTTCGCATTAGGCATATTGTCTCCTTTCTAT
>DAOVKO010000177.1 GCA_030631725.1 Actinomycetes bacterium
CAGGCTGGGGCTGGAAGGACTTGTCAGTTTGCTGCTCGAGGATATCGAAGATGCAAAGGCTTATGTGGCCGCCGTAGCGCTGAACGCGGTGCAGCTCCCTGAGGACATCCTTGCGAAGGACCTTGCGGGCAATAATGGACAATGGGGCGTCGGCCTGGGCAGATTCGACTAGAGATTTCCTGTAAGCAAGTGTGCGTTCAGCCAAGGTGGCCAGGGCAATGGGATCGAAGGGCTTATTGAAGTATTGATTCAAGTCGAGATATCGGCCGGGCTCGTGGGCCGGGCCGGTTGAGCAGAGAAAGATAAAGGGCAGAGCTTGGAGGTCGAGGTCTTCGGGCATGTTTTGCTGTAGGCTCCGGCGGTTGACCTCCTTGGTGGCGGTGTCGCAGACGACAATGTCGGGGACCTGGAACTCTATGGCCGAGACCGCCTGCTCAAGATTGCTGGCCCCAAAGACGCGGAAACCGGCCCGGGCAAAGGTCTGCTCCAGGACGTCCATGGTTTCGTAGTCGTTGGCTACAAGCAGGACGACATGTTTGTCTTGGCTATCGATGAGCTTTGCTCCCGTAAACATCCCGAGGGCAGAGACGGCAACTGCAATCCCCGGAAAGTACACAGAGGGCAGGGGTGCAGCCAGGTTTGCTCAACACTTATGGTTTATCGGCTAGGAAAAAGGGTTACTTCAGGTTAGATTCGCGAGGTTTTTAGTGATTTGCTTGCGGGGTTTATCGGACTAAGGATTGGGGATGGGTGTCCGATAAAAGGCGATAGACTCAGCGGCTGGGCCGGCGGGGGCCGAAGGAGCAGAAAGGGCAAAGAGAACGGGCTGCGCTTGCAGCGTCAGTCGCCGAATTTCACTTCGGGAACGGTAGTGGCAGCGGGCTCGCTGGCTTTGAAATACTCGGCTGGGCCTACACCAGCCCAGCGACAGAACATGCTGCCGAAGAATTCTTTATTATAAGTATTCAAGGACTGTACCGCCTGGTTGTACCGAGTACGGGCTACAGCCACTCGGTTCTCCGTACCTTCGATCTGGGCCTGGAAGGTCAGGAAGTTTTGGTTAGCCTTGAGGTCCGGATAGCGTTCCTGGAGCAATAAAAGGCGAGAAAGCCCTCCCTGAAGGATGCTCGCGGCCTGGACCTTCTGGGTAGTACTGGATGCCTGAAAATACGCTTTGCGGGCATCGGCAATGTGAGTGAACAACTCCGTTTCATGAGCGGCATAGCCCTTGACGGTCTCCAGCAGCATGGGAATGACGTCGAAACGCCGCTGGAGCTGAGTTTCCACCTGGCCCCAGTTGGTTTTGACAGCCTCTGACCTGCGTACGGCTGTGTTGTAGCCACCTATGGCCACGGCAAAGCCAATGATAAGAATCAGGACAATGACTCCGAGGACGATCCAACCAGCGTAGGATTTTTTTTCAGGAGCGTAACGAACGTTTTTTATGTTACCAGCTTCCACTTGCACCACCTCCACCAAAACCTCCCCCGAAACCACCACCGAAACTACCGAATCCGCCGCCGGACCCACCGCGGGAGCCGCCGCCGAATCCACGACCAATAGACATTCCGATCATCATAGGCCAAAACCAGCCGCGAGCGCCGCGACGGGTCATTTGACGCGAACCAAAAACCATCGAAAATATAAAAAACATCAGGACTATACCGGCAAAGGGGCATCTTGCTGATCCCTGCCTGACGGTGACGGCCGGCATGCCCGAGATTTGTACACCATACTCTTTGGCAGCCTGGTTGGCCAGGGCCAAGGTGCCTTCGTATATACCCTTGCCGAAGTTGCCGCGTTTGAAGTTGGGGACAAAATACTGTCTAGCCACTGTATCGCAGAAGGCATCGGGCAGGGCCCCCTCCAGGCCGTAGCCGGTCTCGATACGATAGCGACGGTCCTTAACAGCAACGACTACCAGGAGCCCATTATCCTTGCCCTCTTGGCCTAGCTGCCACTGATCGTGAGCGATGCGAATGGCAAACTGCTCAATGGGTTCCCCACCTGTAGTCTGAACGGTGAGAACGACTATAGCCGCGCCGGTTTTTTGGTCGAGTTCGAGAAGGTATCTATTGAGCCTAGTTCCGTGGTCGCGGTCGATTACACCGGCTAAGTCCATTACGTGGCTGGTTGGTTTAGGGGGGATGGTCTGGGCCGGCAGCAGTGCGGCGGGGACCAGCAGCACGCTGCATAAGGCGGCAAGGGTCAAAGATGATTTAGGCACTGATCTCATTAACGTACTTGGACAAGGATTCGATGTCTCTGTAGACCTGTTCGAACTGCTTGAAGGAGCCCTTGGCGGGTTCGGCGAGGCAATTCTTGAGTCCGGCCAACTTCCAGTCAAGCAGGCCCTCGACGGCTAAGACCACTGCGGCGGCATTAGGGCCAGACTCAACGTCCTTTAGCCAAAGGACAGCTCGGAGGACTCGGAGAATCTGCTCCATGGCCGCGGCCAGGAGGGGGCCAATGAAGGCGTCTTTGTGAGCACTCAAGAGGCCCTGGCGGAGAGTAATCAGGTTGGCCTTGAGCTCCCGCTCGCACTGCAGGCGGACGTCAGAGCGTGAAAACTCCAAGGACTCGAAACAATCTTGGCCAAGGACCATGGCGTGGAGCCGCTGGATCTCGAGCAGCTCAACGGGAAAGCTGTCTCGAGACTGGTCGATGTAGCGTTCGGTCATAAAGAGCGGTGCCTGGAGTCGGCGGCGTCCGAGGCGTGGGCCGTGACTGCGCAAGCGGTCCAGCAGAGCGAGGTCCATTTTTTCAAGAACGGCTACGCTGCGAATGCTCATACGCTTGGGATCGAAATCCTCACTGAGAAGCGAGCCGAAGACAGCCAGGGCCTGGAGATTATCAGAGGCCAAGTCCAGTAACAACTCGGCGAGATTCCGGACGGCGGGCTGAACCGACTCTGGCAATGAAGAAACATTTATGTCTGATTTGTTCATAGGATAGATTCCTGAGCTTAGAGATCATCAATACTCCCCAAGCATTGTATCAAGGCTGCGTTGAAAAACAAACCGAAATTGCCCCGGGTTAAAATGGGCCATAAGCGCTCAGTCGCCCATCAGATCGACGACCATGATCTGGGGAGGGCAGAGGAATCGCAGTCTGGGGGCCCAGAGTCGTTCCATGCCGATTCCTGGAGAAATGCACAAGCGGGTGCCATTGACTTGGTGTGAGCCTGAGGCTTGAGAGCGGGGGATTCTGGAGAAGGTGGTCAGCGGGCCAATAAACGGCAAACGAATTTGCCCGCCATGAGTATGTCCAGCCAGGCAGAGGTCGATATCATGGCCGGCGGGCAGGTCGAGGGCGAAATCCGGCTGGTGCGAGAGGACGATGTTGAAAGTTGCCGAATCGAGGCGGCCCAGCAGGTGCGCAGGGCCGGCCTTGAGCGAGCGACCGGTTTTGAGAGACAGGCCAGTCAGACGAATGGCGACCTTGGGCAAGTCAAGGCTGGTGCTGCGATCCGTCAACCATTGAACGGCAGTATTGTCAAAACATTCGGAGCCGCCGCGAGGATCACAATTTCCAGCCACGGCAAATACGCCCAGCGGAGCGCTGAAGGACAGCTCATTGAGCATTTTCCCAAGGCGATGAGCCTGGAGGAGGTAAGATTTGCGATCGGGACATTGAAGGTAGTCCCCGGCAAAGAGAATGAGATCGGGCTTCAATTCGAGGGTCCGGCGAAACACGCCCTGTTCGTAATCAGAAACAGAATCAGTCTGAATATCGGCCAAGACGACAATGCGCAAAGGGCGATCGAGCCCGGCTAGCTTGTCTGAGCGGATCTGGTAAAAGACGGTCTGTAAGCGGTAAGGCTCAATAAAACGCGCATAGAGGTAGGTGCCGAGTAGAAGAGCTGCGGCTATTACGAGAGTCAAACTGGCAGCGGCCAGGGCAGCTGTGGGCAATTGGGGCGGCTTGGCGGCCCAGACGATTGCTGAGAATATGAGCAGGGTGGCGGGCAAGACGAAAAAGAGCTCAGCGGCGACAAAGTTGACCAGGGCGAACAAACGTCCGCCTGTTAGAATTGCAAAGCCCACGGCCAGGAAGAAAGCCACCGTTGACACGATAATCAGGTAGATAACCAAGAGGCTGAGAAGGCCCGAAACAGTGGAAATGCGGGCGAGCCCGCTGCGGAAGTTCCAGGCGGCCAGGCTGGAAAAAACAAAACAAAACAAAATATAAGAGATTAGGTACAGACGCATGAAAAGTATTCGGGTGGGCACTGGGCTGGACTCCAAAGGCAGATCAGGGATTGGGCTCTTTGTGTCGTTGGAGGAACTTTTTGATTATGGCTTCGTGGCCGCGGTCGGTGGGGCGGTAATAGGTTTTGTCGACGCCGAGGTATTCCTGATCGACTTTGGCATCGGGATATTTATGGGGGTATTGGTAGCCGAGCCCATGGCCGAGCTTCTTGGCCCCGGGGTAATTACTGCCACGGAGATGGCGGGGAACGGGAATGGTTCGATTGTTTTTGACGTCTGCGGCGGCGGTCCAAATGGCCATGGCTGAGGCGTTAGACTTTTCGGCGGTGGCTAAGTAGACGACGGCCTGGGCGAGGGGCAACTGGACCTCGGGAAAGCCGACAAAATCGGCGGCGTGGAAGGCAC
>DAOVKO010000156.1 GCA_030631725.1 Actinomycetes bacterium
GGATGACGCCGGAGGCGACCTTCTGGGCGGAATCGACGGCGAGGTTGAGCTTGGCAAGCTTATCCTCGTCACGGCCGGAGTGGGTGCCGCAGTAAGTAACGGCGTCGGCAAGCTCGGGGCTGGGCACGTTGACGGTGAAATCGCCGGCCTCTTCGATGAGCTGATAAGTGAAACGGCTGGGCCGAACCAGCACCGTCCAGGTGGGCTTACCCCAAATGACACCGAGGGCACCCCAGCCGATGGCCATGGCGTTGGTGGGCTTGTCGGGCGGGCCGGCAGCGAGCAATAGGCCGGTGGAGCCGAGGATCTTGTTGACTTGTTGGAAATACTCATCGTAAGCGATTTCTTGCTTGGGCATTATTAGAACTCCTTTTGGATTGAGCGAGAAATTGAGCTATGGTGGTAATCTACTAAACTTTCAGGGATTTTTGTAATAAAATCGGGGGCGGAAACGACTAGTAATACGGGGGCAGCTGTCCGAAAGGGTGCCCGGGAATGACGGATTGGGAACGAATTGTCGGCCGACATGGCCCGGCGGTGTGGCAGACGGCCTATAGGCTGCTGGGCAATCGCGAAGAGGCTGCGGATTGCTTCGGCGAGACGTTCCTGGCGGCGCTGGAGTTTTCTCGCGGCCAGAAGGTGCGGAATTACGGCGGGTTGCTGAGGTGCCTGTGCACTTGCCGAGCTATGGATCGGCTGCGACAGCGGGCTCGGCTGTCCGGGCGAGAAGAGGGCTTGGCTGATTGGTCGAATGTGGCTAGTGCCAACCCCGGGCCAGTCGAAGAAGTGCAGGCGACGGAGTTGTCCGAACGGCTGCGAAGGGCGCTGGCGAAATTGCCGGGGCAAGAAGCGGAGGTCTTCTGTTTGCGGTGCCTGAGTGAGCTGAGCTATCGGGATATCGGGAGGCAGTTGGGACTGAAGACTTCAGCGGTGGGGGTGCTGCTGCATCGGGCCCGCTCGCGGCTGCGAGAAC
This sequence comes from Actinomycetes bacterium, assembly GCA_030631725.1. GTDB lineage: Bacteria > Planctomycetota > Phycisphaerae > JAACET01 > JAACET01 > JAACET01. The sequence goes on from DAOVKO010000156.1 coordinate 974, forward strand.
TGCTTTCCGGGAGCATCGGCTCTAGCGAAGCGGAGATATAGAGATGAATGACAAGCAGAACAATTCGCCGCAAAAAGCAGAGCAGATTGTTGAGAAGGCTGTTCGAGCGATTCGAGAGGTCCGCGTTCCCCAAGGTCCGCCGGGCGAGGTTGTAGAAAGCGTACTGACAGCGGGCAATGGCGGACGAAGTGAATTTGCAAAGGGAAGCTTCGGAATGAATTGGATAATGAAAATAGCAGCAGCGATTTTGATTGTAGTGGGAATCGGAGCAGTAATTGGATTGGTAACGCAAGGTAGCGGTGGAAGCGGCGTGGCCTTTGCCGCTGTCGCCCAGCAGTTTCGCAATGCCCGCACCGTTACTTATACAATGATCACCGATGCAGACAGTGAAGCTATACCGACTATGCGGATGGAGATGTCGTACAAGCAGCCGGGATACTGGCGAATGACGGGGGGGGCGGGCAGTGTGGTCGGGATTACAGACGGGACGCAAAAAAAAGCAATTTTGATCAACCACTCAGAAAAGCAGTTCAGTGAAATGAATTTCTCCAATTTACCACAGGACAAACCCGAGATCGAGTTCTTTGAATGGCTGAGAACGCTTCCTGACCGGGCGGACGAGGTACTCGGGGAAAAGGAAATGGACGGCCGAAGGGTCCAGGGATTCCGGGTGAGCGAAAACGGCATGACCGGCACTTTCTGGATTGACACTGAGACGGGGGATTTGACTCGGGTGGAAATGGAATTTCCGAACGCTCCCGGCACTCACGGGGTTATGACTGATTTCCAGTTTGATCTGGAACTGGAAGACTCACTCTTTAGTTTGACGCCGCCAGAAGGATATACGCAGGGCCCCCAGATTGACACGTCCCCGATCGACCAGGACGATCTGGTCAAATTTCTGCGATGGTGGTCAACACATAACCGGGATGGTCTGTTTCCTCCCAGCCTCAATCATGCAAAATTGGCAGAGGCAGTTATGGAGATGATACGAACTGGCAAGTTGGTAGCGGATCAGGAGACCACGAAGGACAAACAACAACGCGACACCCTGCAGATAACACGGGGGATAATGTTTGTGATGATGATGAAGCCCGAAAGCGACTGGCACTACGCTGGCAAGGGGGTGAAGCTTGGCGATGCCGACACAGCTATTTTCTGGTACAAACCGGAAGGCTCGGAAACGTATCAGGTGATCTATGGGGATTTGAGTATTAAGGAACTGGCAAAAGCGGATTTGCCGAGATAGGCGTATAAGCAGCTGGAAAAAAGCGGGTGAGCTGGTGCAAGGAAGCATCGGCTCGCCCGTTTTTCTTGCAGCTGGGGGGAGGCGCGGGCTAAATCCGCTTGACTTGTCAATGGCGCCGGGTATGCTGGGCAGAGTGATGCCAAAGACAAAGAGACCCCCAGGAGGGCACCCCAATCGCGATATTTCGCGATTGGGGACCTCTAAACCTGGGGGCTAAATAACCAACCATTTTCAGGGGACAGGCTATGAATACGAGAATACTATTTGGCTTGGTGCTGGGAACGTGCTTGATCGTGGGCAGCGGCTGCGCAGAAACGGTGGCCAGGCCCAGGGGACAAGTCGTTGGGTTGGGCCAGGTGGAATACTCGGCGGCATTCGAGGCTGGCCTGGCTGCTATGCGAGAGCAGTTCGCCATCAAAGACCAAAACGAGCAGAGCGGAGAGATTATCGGCCAGCCTACGGTGTATTCCAGCGATGAGCCCAGCGGGCGGATATCCACGGGCCTTACGGGTGCGAAAGCGGAACTGCGCAGAAGGGCCTGGCTACGCCTGAGCCAAGGCCCGGAAGCCGTGGCAGCAGAAGTGCGGGTGGATATCGAACGCAGAGATACACAGGACTACCAGATGTATGAGGGGATTCTAGCCGCTGAGGACCTGCGGATGCGGACTCCCGCAGAGCGGCGGGATACAGCCGGTCCGGATCGGCGCGAGGTCTGGACCTTTATCCGCAGAGACCTGCAAACCGAAGAACTAATCATCCGCGCCCTGCGAGGACACCTGGAGCGGCGCTGAGCGCTTGGGGCCGGTTGGGAGCCTGCTGGGAAGGTAGAAAACTATGGGCACCAAACAAGCAGACAAGGAGGGCCAAGAGATGCGAAGAGGCAAAGTATTATTCGCGGCGACGCTGGTGATACTCGCGGTGGTGTTTTCGATCGGCCACGGTGAGGTCAGGGGGCGAAGGGGGGGCGTAGCAGACAGATGGTTCGTGATAAAGATCAAGGGCCAGGCGGTGGGTTACCTGCATGCGGTGCGCAAGGCCAGCGGGGATGCGTCGGCTCCAATCTTGTTAGAACACGAGAGTTTGGTCGATTGGAAAAAAGAAAAGGTTTGGCTTAGTGTTCAGACCTATTGTGAGGACAACAACTACTTTTCACTGGGCAAGGCTTCGGCCCAAATAAGACGGGCAGGCGAAGATCGGGCCACGCTTGAGGCAGTGATGGAAAAGGAAACAGTGTACGGCTGCAGCAAGAGAAAGATGCGGCTGGTGTATCGGCCCGGTGATAAAAAGTATGAATTGGACAAGAAGCTGCCGGAACATACGCTCACGGCATTTACACTTCTGGAGCTCATTCCCCGACTTCCATTTATTGAGGGACCGGTTGTCGAATTCAATTTTCTAGATATGAAAAAAATGAAGGTCAGGAAGAAGCACAAAATAGCCTATCTGGGGCTGGAGAAAATCCAGATAAAGGGCCAGGAAAGAGCGTTGCATAAGTTCGAGCAAAAGGGATCCGGGATTAAGCAGGTGCATTACTGGGTGGACGACAACCACCAGCTTCTGCGGATACTCAAGGGCAAGAAGGAAGAACTTCTGCTGAGCAGCCGAGCAGAGGCCTGGAAGCGACCTGTCGGCTGGTAAGCACATTGATCGGGGGCGGGTACTTCGAGGATCGCGGGCAAACAAGGAGCAGTAAAAAAATGCTGGATATCTGTTTCATCAGGGAACATGCAGCGGAAGTTAAGCGGGCAGCCCAACGGAAAGGTTTTGGCCAAGTCGATATCGATCGGCTGCTGCAAGTGGACGCGGATTTGCGCCGGGCAAGGCAGGGACTGCAGGAAATCGCGACTAAGAAAAACAAGGCAGGCGGACAAATCTCCAAGCTCAGCGGAAAGGACAAGCAGGAAGCTATCGAAGAGATTTCGCAGTTGAAGGCTCAGGAAAAGCAATACAGGCAGCGACTGGATGAACTCGAGCCGATCTACGAGCAATTAATGCTGCAGGTTCCGCAGGTTCCGGCGGCGGAGGTTCCGGACGGAGCGGACGATACGGAGAACGTGGAGATTCGGCGGTGGGGGCAAATGCCGGAGTTTGACTTTGAGGCGAAAGATCACGTCCAACTGGGCAAGAGCCTGGATATTATCGATATCGAGCGGGGGGTGAAGCTGGCGGGGACTCGAAGCTATTTTCTAAAAGGTGATGGGGCCCTGCTGGAGCTGGCGGTGCTGCGATTCGCCCTGGATTATATGGTGAACGAGTGCGGGTTTGTGGCCATGATTCCGCCGGTATTGGTGCGGGACGAGGCCATGGTGGGCACAGCCTGGTTTCCGGGCGGGGAAGATCAGGCCTATCGCACCGAGCGTGATCAATTGAATCTGGCCGGAACGGCGGAAGTGCCGTTGACGGCCTATCACAGTGGGGAGATTCTGGCGGAAGAGGATTTGCCGCTGAAATACGTGGCCTGGTCGCCTTGCTATCGGCGTGAGGCCGGAACCTACGGCAAGGATACGCATGGGCTCTACCGCATACATCAGTTTCAAAAGATCGAGCAGGTAATCGTCTGTCGAAATGACGAGCAGGAAAGCATTGAGTATCATCAGCAGATTCTGGCAAACGCCGAGGCGGTGGTGCAGGCCCTGAATTTGCCCTACCGAGTGGTCAACGTCTGTGCCGGTGATCTGGGCAGAGGACAGGTGCAGAAGTTCGACATCGAGTGCTGGATGCCCTCGCGCAACGGCTACGGCGAGACTCACTCAGCCAGCAGATTCGGCGAGTTTCAGGCCAGGCGACTGAATCTCCGCTATCGGGGGACTGATAAGAAGACGCATTTCTGTCATACGCTGAATAATACGGTGATTGCTTCGCCGCGGATTTTGATATCGATCTTGGAGTGCAATCAGAACGCCGACGGCTCAGTCACCATCCCGGAGGTCCTTCGGCCCTACGTGAACGGCCGAGA